>JAJPXI010000014.1:5986-7648 GCA_021205585.1 Oscillospiraceae bacterium | reverse complement strand
CAACGCACTTTCGGCGGAAAAGTTCCGCCAGCCGCCGCAGGCGCATTTAATCAGTTCTTCCTTAGGGATAAATTGATTTCCGTAGTGTTTTTGGCTTTGGGCTGGACTTTGAAGGGAAAGCGTGGTATACTTACTTTAATTTGAACGACAGCGGCGGCCCGGCGGGCCGCTGTGGGGGAGAGTTGGCAAATGCAAATCAATGAAAATTATCAAAAGCTGCCCGGAAGCTATCTGTTTTCGGAAATCGCCCGGCGCACGGCAGCTTACAGCGCCGCAAACCCGGATAAGACCCTGATTCGCCTTGGCATCGGCGACGTGACCCGGCCCCTGCCCCAGGCGGTGCTGGAGGCCATGCACAGGGCGGTGGACGAGATGGGCGCGGCGGAGACCTTCCGGGGCTACGGCCCGGAGCAGGGGTACGACTTCCTGCGCCGCGCCATTGTGGAGCAGGACTACCTGCCCCTGGGCGTTTGTCTGGAAGAGGACGAGGTCTTTGTTTCCGACGGAGCCAAGAGCGACTGCGGCAACATCGGGGATTTGTTTGGGCCGGACAACGTGGTGGCCGTGTGCGACCCGGTCTACCCTGTCTATGTGGACACCAATGCCATGGCCGGGCGGGCGGGGGACTACTGCGCCCGGAGCGGCAAGTGGTCCAAGTTGCGCTACATGCCCTGCACGGCGGAAAACGGGTTTACCCCCGCCCTCCCGGAGGAGAAGGTGGACATCATTTACCTGTGCTTCCCCAACAACCCCACCGGGGCCGTGGCCACCAGGGAGCAGCTGGCGGCCTGGGTGAAGTACGCCAACGAGCAGGACGCGCTTATTCTCTACGATTCGGCCTACGAGGCCTTTATTACCCAGCCGGACGTCCCCCATTCGATCTATGAAATCGAGGGGGCAAAAACCTGCGCCATCGAGTTCCGCTCCTTCTCCAAAACCGCCGGCTTCACCGGCACCCGCTGCGCCTACACCGTGGTGCCCAGGCAGCTCCAGCGGGGGGGCGCGGGCCTGAACGGGATGTGGAACCGCCGCCAGTGCACCAAGTTCAACGGGGTGCCCTACGTCATTCAGCGGGCCGCCGAGGCGGTCTATACCCCGGAGGGGCGGCGGCAGATTCAGGAGAACATCTCCTACTATCAGCGCAACGCCCAGCTCATCTATCAGGGCCTGAAAGGGGCGGGGCTGACCGTGTCCGGGGGGATTAATTCCCCCTATATCTGGTGCAAGACCCCCGACGGCCTGGGCTCCTGGGAGTTTTTCGATCGGCTGCTGGAGCGGGCCAACGTGGTCACCACCCCCGGCGCGGGCTTCGGCCCCAGCGGGGAGGGCTATATCCGCCTGACCGCCTTTGGCGAGTACCGGGCCACCCAGGAGGCGGTGGAGCGGGTGTGCGCCGTGCTGTAAATCCTGTTTCCGGGAGACCGAACAGGGAACCGGCTTGTTCAGGACAGGTCTGCGTGGCGGGCCTGTCCGCTTTTTCTCAATGTTTAGGGAGGGCCTATGGAGTATACGGCGTTAAAGGAGCGGTTGGCGCGGCGGTGCCCGGAGCTGGCCGTATTGGAGCAGGTTCCCATGTGCTGCCACACCACCTTTCGGGTGGGCGGTCCGGTGCCGCTGATGGCGCTGCCCAAAACTGCGGCCCAGGCCGCCGCCGCCGTGGAG
>JAJPXI010000014.1:0-5976 GCA_021205585.1 Oscillospiraceae bacterium | reverse complement strand
CGCCCCCTTCTTTTTGGGGAACGGCGCTAATCAGCTGGTTTCCGATGAGGGTGCCGACGTATTTGCCGTTAAAACCGCCGGGCTGGCCGGGGCGGAAGTAACGGAGCAGAGCATCACGGCCCAAAGCGGCTGCCTGCTCAGTCGCCTGGCCTGTTTTGCCCAGGAGCACGCCCTGGAGGGCCTGGCCTTCGCCCACGGCATCCCTGGCAGCCTGGGGGGCGCGGTGGTGATGAACGCCGGGGCCTACGGGGGGGAGATGGCCCAGGTGGTGGAGAGCGTAACCGTCCTCGACCAGCAGGGGCGGGTTGAAACGCTGACGCAGCTGAACTTCTCCTACCGCAGCAGCGCCCTGTCCGACGGCAGCCGGATGATTCTCTCCGCCCGCCTGCACCTGCGCCCTGGAGACGGGGAGCAGATTCGGCGGGAGATGGAGGCGCTGCTGGAGCGGCGCAGGGACAAACAGCCCCTGGAATTGCCCAGCGCCGGCTCCGCTTTCCGGCGACCCAAAGAGGGCTACGCCGCCGCCCTGATCGACCAGTGCGGCCTGAAAGGGTTGGCGGTGGGAGGCGCCCAGGTGTCGGAAAAGCACGCAGGGTTTATCGTCAACCGGGGGGGTGCGTCCTGCCGGGACATTTTGCGGCTGCTGGGCCTGGTTCGCCAGCGGGTGTTGGAACAGACCGGCGTGGCTCTGGAGCCGGAGGTCAAGCTGCTGGGGGAGGAGTTTCCGTGGAGTTTTTGATTGTGTCCGGCCTGTCCGGGGCCGGAAAGAGCAAGGCGGTTTCCGTGCTGGAGGATATGGGGTTTTACTGCGTGGACAATCTCCCTGCCCCCCTGATCGGTCGGCTGGCCGAGCAGTGCCTGGCCGGTTCCGGCCGGTATGAGCGGGTGGCGGTGGTCAACGACATCCGGGGCGGGCAAACCTTCGACAGCCTGTTCGCCGCCCTGGACGAGCTGGCCCGGATGCGCTGCCCCTATGAGATTTTATTCATCGAGGCCTCCACGGAAACCATCATCAACCGCTTTAAGGAGACCCGCCGCAGCCACCCCCTGTGCCGGGGCGGGTGCAGCCTGGAGCAGGCCATCGCCAAGGAGCGGACCGCCATGGAGCCGGTGCGCCGCCAGGCCCGATATATCATCGACACCTCGGCCCTGTCCACCGCCAAGCTGCGGGGAGAGCTGCTGCGGTTGTTCGGCGGGGAGAACCCCCAGGCGGAAATGTCGGTTTCCGTGACCTCCTTCGGGTATAAATACGGCCTGCCCCTGGAGGCCGACCTGGTGTTTGACGTACGCTTTCTGCCCAACCCCTACTATATCGCCCAACTCCGGGGCCAGACCGGGCTGGATGCGGAAGTGGACGAATTTGTGTTTCAGTACAGGCAGACTCTGGAATTTATGAACAAGCTGGAGGATCTGCTGGCCTTTCTGCTGCCCCACTATGTGGAGGAGGGGAAAACCGCTCTGGTTATCGCCGTGGGCTGCACCGGCGGGAGGCACCGCTCGGTGGCCATCGCCCACCATCTGGCTGGGCTTCTGGGGAAAAAGGGCTATCAGGTCAGCGAAACCCACCGGGATATTTCCAGGGTTTCTTACGGATAAATATTATCCCACACCGGAGAGGGGGGAGCCCATGTCCTTTTCCGCTAAAATCAAACGGGAACTGTGCCGCTCCCCCATGAAAAGCAGGGCCTGTTTACAGGCGGAGGCCTGCGGCATCCTGCTGTTTTGCAGCTGCTTCCGGCGGGAGGAAATCCGCGTCGTCACCGAGTCGGACGATTTGGCCCGGCGGCTGCCCGCCCTGTTCCGGCGGGCGTTCCAGACGGAGTTTGACCTGCTGCCCCAGGAGTGCGCGGGCAAGCGCAGCTTCGCCGTCACCGACGCCGGGAAGATTCAAACCATCGGGGACGCCCTGGGTTACGGGCCGGGGGACGGGGTGGCCCTGCACATCAACTTCGGCATTTTGGAGGAAGAGGACTGCCGGGCCGCCTTTTTCCGGGGGGCCTTCCTGGCCGGGGGATCCGTTACCGCCCCGGAGAAGGGCTACCACCTGGAGCTGGTCACCGGCCACTACAGCGTGGCCAAAGAGCTGTCCGCCCTGCTGCGGGAGTTTGGCTTTGAGGGCAGGATGGTGGAGCGCAAGTCCAATTACGTCACCTATTTCAAAAACAGCGAGGCCATTGAGGATTTCCTCACCGCCATCGGCGCGCCGCTGGCGGCCATGGAGATTATGAACGCCAAGGCGGAAAAAAACCTGCGTGGCAGCGTCAACCGCCGGGTCAACTGCGACGCGGCCAACCTGGACAAGGCCGTGGACGCGGCCCAGGGCCAGCTGGAGGCCATCCGGCGGCTGGAGAAGCGGGGGGAGCTGGAGCGGCTGCCGGACAAGCTGCGGGAGGCCGCTCTGCTTCGGCGGGCCAACCCGGAGATGACCTTGAGTGAGCTGGCCCGGCTGTGCGACCCGCCGGTGAGCAAGTCCGCTTTGAGCCACCGCCTGCGCCGGGTGGGCGAGCTGGCGAACGGGGAAGAAAACACGGGGGAGTGAGCGCGGTGTCCTTTGTCCACCTTCATGTGCATACGGAATACAGCCTGCTGGACGGCGCGTGCCGCATCAAGGCCCTGGCCAAACGGGTGCGGGAGCTGGGGCAGCCCGCCGTGGCCATCACCGACCACGGGGTCATGTACGGCGCCGTCGATTTTTACAGGGCCTGCCGGGCCGAGGGGGTCAAGCCCATCCTCGGCTGCGAGGTCTATGTGGCCCCCCGCACCCGGTTCGACCGGGTGCACGAGCTGGACGCCGAGGCCCGGCACCTGATTTTGCTGTGCAAAAACCAGACGGGCTATCAAAATTTGTGCTATATGGTCTCCAAATCCTTCACCGAGGGGTTTTATATCAAACCCCGTGTGGATATGGATTTGCTGCGCGCCCACAGCGAGGGCTTAATCGCCCTGTCGGCCTGCCTGGCGGGGGAGATTCCCCGGCGGCTGCTCAACGGGGACTATGCGGGGGCCAGGGCCCACGCCCTGGAGATGCGGGACATCTTCGGGCCGGAGAACTACTACCTGGAGATGCAGGATCACAGCCTGCCGGAGGATTCCCAGGTGCTCGCGGGCCTGGCCCGGCTGCACCAGGAGACTGGCATCCCCCTGGCCGCCACCAACGACGCCCACTACCTGACAAGGGAGGACGCCCGCCTCCAGGACGTGCTCATGTGTATCCAGATGGGCAAAACGGTGGACGACCCGGATCGGATGAAGTTCCAGACCGACGAATTTTACCTCAAGTCCACTGAAGAGATGGAGCAGCTGTTCCGCCAGTGGCCCCAGGCCATAGAGAACACCGGGCGCATCGCCCAGGCCTGCAATGTGGATTTCACCTTTGGGGAGCACCACCTGCCGGAGTTCAAGCTGCCGGAGGGGGAGACGGACAGCGACGCCTACTTTGAAAAGCTCTGCACCCAGGGTTTCGCCCGGCGCTACCCCCAGGGAAGCCGGGAATTTCGGGAGCGGCTGGACTTTGAGATGGACATGATTCGGAAGATGGGCTTTGTGGACTACTTCCTCATCGTGTCGGACTTCATCGGCTACGCCAAGTCCCACCAGATTCCCGTGGGGCCGGGCCGGGGCTCGGCGGCGGGGAGCATGGTGTCCTACTGCCTGAACATCACCGACGTGGACCCGATGAAGTATAACCTGTATTTCGAACGCTTTTTGAACCCGGAGCGGGTGACCATGCCCGACATCGACATCGACTTCTGCATCCGCCGCCGGCAGGAGGTCATCGACTATGTGACCGAAAAATACGGCGCGGATCACGTGGCCCAGATCGTCACCTTCGGCACCATGAAGGCCCGGGCCGCCGTGCGGGACGTGGCCAGGGTGCTGTCCTTCCCCTACGCCCAGGCCGATGCCATTGCCAAGCAGGTGCCTTTCGCCCTGGACATGACCCTGGAGCACGCCCTGGTGCTCTCTAAACCCTTAAAACAGATGTACGACGAGGACGAAAAGGTCAAGACCCTGTTGGACACGGCCATGGCCCTGGAGGGGATGCCCCGCAACGCCTCCACCCACGCCGCCGGCGTGGTCATCACCCGAAAGCCGGTCTACGAGTACGTCCCCCTGGCCACCAACGACGAGCTGACCGTGACCCAGTACACCATGGTGACCCTGGAGGAGTTGGGCCTGCTGAAAATGGACTTCCTGGGCCTGCGCAACCTGACCATCCTGGACGACGCGGTGCAGCTGGTGCGCCAGAAAGAGCCGGATTTCGCCCTGGAGCAAATCCCGGAGGACGACCCCCAGGTGTTCCAGATGCTCTCCGACGGGCGCACCAGCGGGGTGTTCCAGATGGAGTCGGCGGGCATGACGGGGGTGTGCGTCAGCATGAAGCCCCAGAACATCGAGGACATCACCGCCATCATCGCCCTGTACCGCCCCGGCCCCATGGACTCCATCCCCCGGTTCATCGAGTGCAAGCAGCACCCGGAGCGCATCACCTACCGCCACCCCATGCTCCGGCCCATCCTGGCCGTGACCTACGGCTGCATCGTCTACCAGGAGCAGGTCATCCAGATTTTTCAGCAGCTGGGCGGCTACTCCCTGGGCCAGGCGGACATGGTGCGCCGGGCCATCTCCAAAAAGAAAAAGGAGCAGATTGAAAAGGAGCGCCACTCCTTTCTCTACGGAGACCCCGCACGGGGCATCGAGGGCTGCATCGCCCGTGGTGTGCCGGAGGAGGACGGCAAGGCCATCTACGACGAAATTTACGACTTTGCCAACTACGCCTTCAACAAGGCCCACGCCGTCTGTTACGCCATCGTGGCCTACCAGACGGCCTGGTTCAAGTGCCGCCACACCAGGGAATACATGGCCGCCCTGCTGACCTCGGTGCTGGACTCCCAGGACAAGGTGGCCGAGTATATCGCCGAGTGCCGGGAGAACGGCATCCGCCTGCTGCCCCCGGACATCAACGAATCCGGGACGGCCTTCACCGTCACCGGAGCCAATATCCGCTTTGGCCTGGCGGCCCTGACGGGGGTGGGCCGGGGCTTTGCCCAGAGCGTGCTGGAGGAGCGACAGCGGGGCGGGCTGTTTTCGGACTTTCCAGACTTCTGCGCCCGGATGCGCCAGCAGGCCCTGAACAGCCGGGCGCTGGAGTCGCTGATCCAGTGCGGGGCCTTTGACCGGATGGGCTATAAGCGCTCCCAGTTGCTGGAGGCCGCCCCGGCCCTGCTGGAGGCCATTGCCCAGAGCCAAAGAAAGAACCTGGAGGGGCAGATGGATCTGTTCGGCGGCGGCAGCGCCGGGGCGGCCAGCCCACCGGCCCTGCGCCTGAACAGCGCCCTGCCCGAGTTCTCCCGCCGGGAGCTGCTGGCCATGGAGAAGGAGACCACCGGGCTGTATCTCAGCGGCCACCCCATGGACGAGTACCGCCACGCCATGAAGGCCCACCGGGCCGTCCCCATCGGGGAGATCCTGGCGGATTTCCAGCGGGAGGACGGCCCACAGCGCTTCCGGGACGAGCAGCCGGTGGTGGTGGCCGGGCTGGTCAGCGCCTTTAAGACAAAGACCACCCGGAACAACTCCATGATGGCCTTCGTCACTGTGGAGGATGACACCTCCGCCATCGAGCTGCTGGTGTTCGCCCGCGTGCTGAACGAGTGCGGCCCCTACCTGAAGGAAGGGCTGGCGGTGATCGTCCGGGGCAAGCTGTCGGTGCGGGAGGAAAAGGCGCCGCAGATCCTGTGCGACGGCCTGAACCCCTTAACCGACGTCCAGGAGCAGCCCGCCGACGCCCAGCGGCTGTACCTGCGCGTGCCGGGAGAGGGGCCGCTGCTGGAGAAAATAAAGCTGGTCTTTTCCATGTTCCCCGGCGCCCAGGAGGCCGTCCTCCTGCTGGCGGACACGGGGAAGCGGCTGGGGGCCAGGTGCCAGATCCATCCCGCCCTGGCGGAGGATATGCGAGAGCGGTTAGGGGAGGAA
>JAJPXI010000132.1 GCA_021205585.1 Oscillospiraceae bacterium | reverse complement strand
TATTACCACCTCCGGCGGCCAGGAGAGCGAGAGCGCCATTATTCAGCCGGAGGACAAGGAAGAAGAGGAGGAAGAAGAGGAGGAAGAAGAGGAGGAAGAAGAAGAAGAGGAGGAGCCGGAGACCTCCGAGGACCCCAGCGGCGGCGAAAACGGCGGGGAAGAGGAACACAAGGACCTGGTAAACGACGACGACCCGGAAAGCGACTATGAGGAGCTGGAGACCGCCGAGGGCCAGGTGGCCGCCACGGGGCAGCTGGCCATCCTGGTCAGTATGCTGGGCGGCGCCGACCGCCTGTGTGCTACCAGCGCGGACTACGACGAAAACGAGCTGGCCCAGAAGGCTTTCTCCGGCGGGGACTATGAGGTGCTGTGGAGCGGCGACGGCTCCAGCCCCATGAGCAACGAAAACTTTGAAACCCTCCTGGCCATGAAGCCCGGCCTGTGCGTGGAGCTGAGCGGGTACAGCACCTTCTCCGAAAGCCAGATTGAGCGGCTGGAGGAGGCGGGCATCACCTATGCCGCCCTGCCCGCCTTCACCTCGGTGGGCAACATCGAGAAGACGGTGGGGCTGCTGGGGGACATGCTGGGGGACACCAGCGCCGACGGCGGCACCAACGCCCCGGAGATTGCCGCGGACTACCTGGAGTGGTGCGAAAACCTGAAGGACAGCCTGGACGGCGCGCTGGACAGCGCCGACGCCGGGGCGCAGACAGCGGTGTTTATCGAGGACTGGGCGGAGGACGTGCAGACGAATTACACGGTTTATCAGTATAACGGCAGCACGTGGAGCAGCACGGGCCGCACCATCCTGGCGGACACCACCGGGGCGGCGGTCATCCGGGTGGGGTCCCTGTTCCGCCCGCTGAGCGGGTATCTGGCCTATGCCGACGTGTCCGACTTTTCCGCCGCGCCCACCGCGTATAAATCGACCTACAGCACCTCCTCATATCTGTATCGATGGGCCGAATACACCAGCTCCTCTTACAGCGATTATACCCTCAGCGGCGCGTACTGCTGCATCACGCCCCTGTCCAATACATATTGGGGCACCAGCAATAGGTCAGGTCTATATTTTTGGAGCCAGAGCGCCAGCCTGACCGGCCTGCCCACCGGCGTCAGCTGTCTCTACTATGCCAACGTCAATACAACGTGGAACATGAGCTTTGGCTCGGTCCCCGGCCTGGGCGCCTCCGGCTTTACCACCGTCATCACCAGGGACAGCGACACCAAGGCCGCCCTGGAGAGCAGCTGGAGCTGGCAGACCAACGCCACCACCAGCACCTCCTCCGGCACAAAGCTGACCCTGTCCGACGATGCGGAATATGTGACCGGAACGTACACCTACTCCATGATCACGGGGGAATACAACGTGGTCGTCAACCCCACCGGCCTGGGGGACTGGGTGGACGGCTCCCCGGAGAGCATCCTGGAATCCGTGTGGGCGGCCTGGGCGGTGCAGGGCTGCTGCACCAAGGAGCAGGTGGAGGCCATGATCCGGGACTTTTATAACACGTTTTACCATTACAGCCTGAGCGAGAGCGAAATGGCCTCCATCCTCGCCGGGCCGTGACCGCCCGCCTATCCCTGAGATCCTCCGCCGCAGCGCGGCGATGACTAAGAAGGCTTTCATCGACAAGGAGGTGAGCATATGTTCCGTCCGCTCCGCCGTCCCGCGCGGGACGGGCCGCAGCGCGGCCCGCCCAGGAGAACGTGGAACTGAGTATTCAAAACGCCGGGGCCGCGGCCCCGCACTCTCCCCCGCCCAGGAGCGGGGAAAGAAAGGAATGTCTTATGAGAAAAACCTTGAAACGCATCACCAGCCTGGCGCTGGTGCTGTCCATGGTGCTGTCCATGGTCATCACCTGCGCCTACGCTGACGGAGAGGACAGCGGCAGCGGGTCCTCAAACTCCATCACCGTTTCGGTGAGCACTGCCGAGGCACTGCAGAAGGCGGTGCAGAACACCGCGGATTACACAAGCTATGACGAGGTCATCGTCCAGCTGACCGCCGACATCGACATGACGGTCTATCCGGTCACCTCCATCGGGCCGACCGCCGTCACCATCGACGGCCAGGGGCAGTACACCCTGTCCGCCACCGGCTCTACAGCCGCCGGGACGACCATGTTCAAATTTTCCGCTTTCAATGGCAAAACCCTGACCTTCCGGGACATCACCATTAACGCCGGAGATCAACAGTTCTTTGCAACCAGCAGTGCTTCTATCGCTGTCAACAGCTGGCTGGTGCTGGACAACGTGACCATGACCGGCCTGAACAGCGGGACGGCCAGCACGGGAAACACCACGAAGGCCGGCATCTATTTTGGCGCCCAGAGTACGTCTGGAAACGAAAGCGGCGTGATCGTGAAGAATTCCACCATCAGCGGAACCGGCTGCTTCATCTATCTGGCGCGCGCCGATCTGACCGTGGAAAACTCCTCCCTGACCTTCACCAGCGCCTATAAGACCCAGTATCTGATCAATATGGCCACCGCTACTGCCACCTGCCCCATTAAAACCACCATCAGCGGTGGCACCACCATCACCATGAACGATGCCGCCTATCCCATGTACGCTGTCTACAACGCAGGTGCGTCTAGCTCTGTCACGGTGGACGGCGGCTCGACGATTACCGGCACAGGGAACGCCGACTCCTGCGCCCTCTACGTCAACAACGCCAGCGCTACCGCCACCCTGAACGCCTGCACCCTCTTCAACACCGGCGGCTCCGCCGCGCAGATCAAACTGAACAACGCCAGCAGCCTTTTGTACACCAACGGCCAGGTGCAGGGCAGCCCGGAGGTCGTTTTGACCTCCACCGAGTCCGCCCAGATCCAGCTGACCGGCTCCATGGCCTATTCCCTGAAGTTCTCCTTCAGCTCCAGCATCTCCGGCCTGGACCCGGTGGTGGCCGCCGGCAGCGGTTACACCCTGCAGACCTCGGATTTGAACTATCTGACCTACGCCTCTGAGACCGTGCGCACCCTGAGCCTAAACGCGGAGAGCAACACCGCAGTCTTCTACCGCCCCTCGGAGGCAAAAGCCATTTATGTTTCAACGGCGCAGGAGCTGCAGGACGCGCTGGTCAGCACAGAGTATGACGACTATCCCCAGCTGACCATCTACCTGAGTCAGAACATCTCCATGGACTCCAGCACGGTCATCACCTCCGTCAGCCACGCCAACGTGGTCATCGACGGCCAGGGGCAGTACACTCTCTCCGCTCCCAGCTCCAGCACTGATGGAGCGTACCTTATGTTCAATTTTACCGGTTCCGCGGCTAAATTGACAGACTATAGCTTGACATTCCAGAATATTACTATTGATGCCGGCCGACAGCGGTTTCTCTCTGTTCGCTATAGCAAAGGGTTCAAGCTGTCCCTGGAGTCCGTTGCGCTGAAAAACTTGTATAGCTCCGGTACTACATACAACACCAGCGCTTTCTTTGTCGGCGGCTCCAGCAGTAGTTACCTGGTAGAGTCTTTGAGCCTCTCTAATGTTACAACCGAGGGGTGCGAAGGGCCTCTGATGGCCGTGGGCTATACGTCCAATCTTACGATTAAGGATTCCACCTTGACCACCACCGCCACCTCCGGCAAGAATGCTTTTCACTTTGCGGGTGGAAATACAACATACCTTCTGACCACAACCATTGAAAACAGCAAATTGAGCTGGACCGGCGATGCCGTTCCGAGCAATGGCGTCTATTTTAACAACGGCTCTGCGACCTTGACGAATACCGACATAACAGGCAACGGCAGCGACGCTCCCGCCATTATCGGCTATTCCACATCCGCAGAGATTACCCTGAATGGCGGTACCGTCTCCAATGCTGACGGCTCCCGCGCGCAGATCAATCTGAACAGCTATTACAATGTTCTGACCACCGACGGCCAGGTGCAGGGCGGGCCGGAGGTCTACCTGACCTACAGCAGCGCCGCATCTTATTCCAAAATCGCGCTGACCGGTTCGCTGACCTACCCCCTGTACTTTACCTATTCCAAATCCATCGGTTCCACTGAAACGACGGTGGCCACCGGCTCCGGCGATTACAAACTGACAGCGGACGACGCGGCCAATCTGATTTGCGACGGCTCTCCCCGCACCGTGACCCTGGATACCGACAGCAACAGCGCCATTTTCTCCCGGACGGCGCTGACCGGGGACATGGTGGAGCTGGTGGACGCCGCCACCGAGATGGTCTACTGCGACGGGGACGGCAATGAATACGAGCTTGCCGAGAAGAACGGCGTTTACACCACCACCGACCGCTATGGGGAGACCGTCACCCTGACCCAAAGCTCCTCTTTGTCCGGCACCACCTACACCGGCACCGACAGCCAAGGAAATTCCATCACCCTGACCCCGACCGAGCGGGAGATGACCGGAACGGTTTACTGTTATACCGACACAGACGGCGATCCGGTCGTCCTGCTGGACGGGGACGAGGTCGCCATCTACTATGAAGCGGACGGCCAGACCCCGAGCTACCCCGCCACGACCTACACCACAGAAGACGGCACGGAGTACACCGGCCAGGTGTCCACCGACGAAAGCGGAGCGTATTATTACACCGCCGAGACGACCATCACCCTGACCGCGTCGGGCGACGATTACGCATACTCCGACACCGACGGAGCCTCCTTCACTCTGACCGCGGCGGGTGACGGCGTTTATACCTACACCGACGACGACGGCGACGGCACCCTGACCATCACCGATGAGGGCGCGACATACACCGGCAGCGACGGGACCGCCGTGACCCTGACCGCGACGAGCGACGGGTACACCGGCACCTGCTCTACCACCGTTTCCCTGACGCGCAAGGATACGGCCGTTTACACCACCTCGGACGGCACCGCGGTCCTGTGTGACGAAAACGGCGACCCCATCTGCGAGGAGATCACAGTCCCCGTCTACTATGCGGAGTGGACCGAGACCGGCAGCGTGAAAACGGAGCCGACGGTCACGGTGACAGTCGGCGGCGCGGAGGTGGACAGCAGCTACTACGCGGTCAGTTGGACCGACAGCGAGCTGACCGACGCTGACGCTGACCTGCAGGCGGGATACACCTGGGTGGGTACCGTCACCGTCACCCCCGGCGGCAGCGATTTGACCGGCGACGCGGTTTCTAAATACTACATTGCCATCGTTCCGGACTACCTGGACCTGGCGGCATACGGCTCCGCCGCCGTGACCTACAGCGATGGGGATGGTTATGTGACCACCGTGTACTATACCGACCCGGATACCGGTGTGAAAGAGGAACTGACAGAGGCCGTGGACTATGTGCTCACCTACAGCGTGAACACCGATACCTATGTGACCACAGTCACCGTTTCCGGCATCCATGCCTACGGCGGCTCCTTTTCCAAGGAGATCAGCATCTATGGGCAAAAGTCCGCCGTGCGCCATGTGACAAGCGAGGAGGAGCTGAACGACGCGCTGGACGATCTGGTGGGCCGAATTTACATCGACGACGATTTCTCAGTGGAAAATGAGATCGTCATCGGCTACGACGTGACCATCGACGGCCAGGGACACACCATTTCCGCCGGAAGCGGCGTCCTGGTCGGCTACACCACAGACGACAGCGGCACCTATTATAACGCCCTTGTGCATGTGGAGGACGGCGCTTCCGTCAGCCTGGATGACCTGACGCTGGACGGCGGCGGCGTGGCCCGGCTCCTGTACGCCGGCGAGGGCTCCGGCGTGAGCATCGGCAGCGGCGCTGCCCTGACCAACGGAAGCAACAGTGCCTATAGCTCCTGCGGTTCGGGCACCGCTCTGTATGTGGATACCGGCGCCGAGGTCGTTCTGGAGGGGACCGTCTCCAACGTGTCCAACATCGGCACCAATATCCCCATTTACATTCTGGGCACACTGACCGTCCAAGGAAACGCCTATCTGACCGGCCTGGCCTCCTATCAATCGGCCATTCAGAACTACGGTACCCTGAACTGGGCCGGAGGCACCTTTGATGTGAACGGCGGCGACAAATATTTCAGCAACAACACCATCAGCTCGGCCGGCACGGTCATTGACAACCGGGGAGAGTTCAACCTGAGCGGCGGCGCCATCACCGGCTTCAGCGTCACCTCCAACGGCTACAGCACCACCCGCACCACCGCCTACTTCGGCGGCATTTACAACGCCGAGGGGGCCGAGCTCACCATGACCGGCGGCACCATCTCCGGCTTTTACGCCACCGGCGAATACAACGAAATGGGCGGCACCTACGCCCCCACCGCCGGCGGCGGCGTGTGCAATTACGGCACCTTCACCATGTCCGGCGGTACCATCACCAGTAACTACTCCGCCGGGTATGGCGGCGGCGTGTACAATCAGGGCGTGTTCTATCTCAGCGACAAGGCGGTGATTTCCAACAACACCGCGGCCTACGGCGGCGGCGTATACAACTCCGGCGACAGGACCATCCAGAAGGACACGGACGCGATTTCCGCCGGCTCCTTCTACATGACCGGCGGCGCTATCACCGGCAATGCCCTGACGTCCGCATCCATCTCCGTCAGTACCAGCTCGGACCGCCAGTCCGGCGGCAGCACCATCTCCGGCGGCGGCAGCGCCCTGTACGCAGACGGCAACAGCGTCACCGTCATCTCCGGCGGCACCATCTCCGGTAACACGGCCACCGCTATCGCCTCCATCACCGGCGCCGACGGCGCCACGACCAGCACGGCTGTAGGCATTGGCATCGTGGTGGCCCCCTCTACTGTGACCACCAGCGGCGCCACGGGCAGCGCCTTTACCGCTACCACCGCGGCCGATGCGCATTTGACCATCACCGGCAGTCCCGAAATCAATGCGGCTATCCTTCTCATCCACTCCGCTTCCACCAGCTATACCGCTTACCTGAACAGCTACACCGATGCGGAGGATATCAATACCTATGTGTACACCGACACCAGCGACGCCACCGAGACTTCTCTGTCCGCCTGGCTGACCCTGGACGGCGGACTGAAGTCTAAGCTGACCGTCAACACTCTGGGCTTTGAGACCGAGACCCACAAATTCTCCAATGTGAATATGAGCTCGGACGCATACAGCTCTATCACGACCTCCGCGCTTACGCTCAACCGCGATGGGGACCTGCTGGCCGTTTACGCCGACCGGGTGAGCGCCAGCGAGGACGACGGGGACCTGTTCACCCTGTCCACCGACGCCAACCTGGTCCTGGCCAGCGATTACACCCTGACCACCGCCACCACCTCCAGCACCATGGATGAGACCACCACCACGACCACCGAGACCACCTTTGACTGCGCCTGGATCATCTGCTCCCACAGCAGCACGGAAAAGTGTGACGCCGTGGCCTCCACCTGCACCGAGGCGGGGCACATCGAATACTATGTGTGCAGCACCTGCGGGGCCACCGTGAATGCCGACGGCAACACGCTGAGCGAGGAGGACATTGCCCGTCCCCTGGCTGACCACACGCTGACTTATGTGAGCAAGCGGGACGCCACCTGCACCGAGGTGGGCTATACGGAGAACTTCTATCTCTGCTCGGTCTGCGGCGCTGCCTTCCAGTATGTCGGCTTTACGCTGACCGAGATCGACCTGGAGAACATCACCGCTCCCGCCACCGGAGTGCACACCTGGAACAACGGCGAGGTGACGACAGAGGCCACCTGTACCGGAACCGGGGTTAAGACCTATACCTGCACCGTCTGC
>JAJPXI010000199.1 GCA_021205585.1 Oscillospiraceae bacterium | reverse complement strand
CTAAAGAGGAATTGGCCATTCACACAGCGCTTCAGCGCCTTCTTTTGTCGCAAAAATTCTCGCCATCCGCTCTTGCCGATTTAATCAGTCCTTCCTTAAAATGGGTCATTTTAATTTGAACTTTTGAAATTTGAAAATCGTTTTCAATTTACTTGACAGGCCCGCCCCGCGGGATTATAATGGTGGAACACGATTTGACGGAAACGGAGGGCTGGGGATGAACGGAAAATCCAGCTATGTGACCCGACAGCAAAAGGACATCCGGGGGTATCTGGAGACCATTCCCGGCGTCCACGTCACCGCCCAGGAGATCTGCGAACACTTCCGGGCGGCTGGGGTCGCCGTGGGGCAGACCACCGTGTACCGGCAGCTGGAAAAAATGGTGGGCAGCGGGCTGGTGAACAAGTACATTGTGGACGCAAACAGCCCGGCCTGCTTTGCGTATGTGGGCAGCCAGGCCCACGGCGGGCAGGAGATGTGCTTCCACTGCAAGTGCGAAAAGTGCGGGGCGCTGATTCACCTGCACTGCCGGGAGCTGGCCGGTATCCACGCCCACCTGCTTGATGAGCACCAGTTCGCCCTCAACTCCATGCGCACGGTGTTTTACGGCGTGTGCCAGCAGTGCCGGGGCGGGACGGTTCAGGAGGAAACGTCATGAGAAGGCGCGGAAAAAACGAATGCTTCGCCCCTTTCTGGGCAGGACGGCTCCTGGCGGGGCTGCTGGCGGCGGCGGTGGCCGCCGCGCTGCTGTTCTCTGTGTTCTATATCGCGGCCGAGGCCGGCCACGACTGTACCGGGGAGGGCTGCCCCATCTGTGCCTGCATCCAGCGGCTGGAGCAGGCGGCGCAGCGCCTGGGGACGGGCGGGGCGGCCCGGACGGCGTCGGCGTCGGCGGCCATATTCCTCCTGTCGGCCCTGCCGCTCTGTGCCCTGGAGGTGCTGCGGGCCACCCCGGCCGGCCAGCGGGTGCGCATGAATAATTGAGAAACCTGCGGAAAAGCACGCCTGTTTTGGGTGTAAAACAATGTTCAAACGGAGGATTCTCACCGATGAAAAAAATACTTGCCGCGCTGCTGGCCGCCCTGCTCCCGATGCTGGCGCTGACGGCCTGCGGCGCGTCCGGCGGGGACGGCGCTCAGGAGACGGATACGCTCCAAATTGTGGCCACCATCTTCCCGGAGTACGACTGGGTGCTGGAGCTGCTGGGCGACAACCCGGCAGGGGCGGAGGTGACGCTGCTGCTGGACAGCGGCGTGGACTTGCACAGCTTCCAGCCCACGGCGGACGACATCATCAAAATTTCCACCTGCGACCTGTTCATCTATGTGGGCGGCGAGTCCGACACCTGGGCGGAGGACACCCTGGCCGAAGCATCCAACGAGGACATGGTCGTGGTCAATCTGCTGGAGGCGCTGGGTGACGGCGTGAAGGAGGAGGAGACCGTGGAGGGCATGGAGGCCGAGGAGGAGGACGAAGAGGAAACCGAGTACGATGAGCACGTCTGGCTCTCCCTGAAAAACGCCCAAACCCTGTGCCGGTACCTTTCCGGGCGGTTGTGCGAAATCGACCCGGCGCACAGCGCCGCTTATCAGGAAAACACCGAGGCCTACGTGGAAAGGCTGGACGCGCTGGACGGGGAATACCAATCCGCCGTGTCCGCCGCCGCCGGGGACACCCTGCTGTTTGCCGACCGATTCCCCTTCCGCTACCTGTGCGACGACTACGGCTTAAACTACTACGCGGCCTTCTCCGGCTGCTCCGCCGAGACCGAGGCCAGCTTTGAGACCATCGCCTTCCTGGCGGGCAAGGTGGATGAGCTGGGCCTGACCGGCGTGCTGACCATCGATGGCAGCGACCAGAAGGTGGCCCAGACCATCCTCTCCACCGCCCAGACGGAGTCCGCGCAGATTCTCACCCTGAACTCCATGCAGTCCGCCACCCTGGAGGACGCGGCGGCAGGGGCAAGCTACCTGTCCATCATGGAGGACAATCTGGAGGTTTTAGTCCAGGCGCTGGACTATTAAGGAGACGAAACAATGGCGTTACTCACCTGCAAAAACCTGTCCGTCGGATACGGCGGGACGGCGGTGCAGCAAAATCTGAGCTTTTCCGTAAACGCGGGCGACTACCTGTGCATTGTGGGGGAAAACGGCGCAGGGAAAAGCACCCTGATGAAAACCCTCCTGGGCCTGACGCCCCCCCTGTCCGGGGAAATCGAGACGGGGGACGGCCTGCGGCGCACTGAAATCGGCTATCTGCCCCAGCAGACGGTGGTGCAGCGGGACTTTCCCGCCTCGGTGCGGGAGATTGTGCGCTCCGGCTGCCAGAACCGCTGCGGCCTGCGCCCCTTCTACAATAAGGAGGAAAAAAAGCTGGCCGAGGACAATATGGCGCGCATGGGCGTCTCCCACCTGGCCGGGCGCTGCTACCGGGAGCTGTCCGGCGGCCAGCAGCAGCGGGTGCTGCTGGCCCGCGCCCTGTGCGCCACAGGGAAACTGCTGCTTCTGGACGAGCCGGTGGCCGGCCTGGATCCCAAGGTGACGGAGGAGATGTACCAGCTCATCCAGCAGCTGAACCGGGAGGGCGTCACCATTATTATGATTTCCCACGATGTCCGCGCCGCCGCCCGGTATGCCAGCCATATCCTGCACATTGGCCGCCCCTGCCTGTTCGCCTCCAGGGAGGACTATATGGCGAGCGAGACAGGCAAGTTTTTCCTCGCCAGGGAAGGGGGCGGCGGCAATGCTTGAGCGGCTGGTTTTATATCTGCAATACCCCTTCGTGCGCTACGCGCTGATCGTGGGGGTGCTGATCGCCCTGTGCTCCTCCCTGCTGGGGGTGACGCTGGTGCTCAAGCGGTTTTCTTTCATCGGGGACGGCCTTTCCCATGTGGCCTTCGGGGCCATGGCCATCGCCAGCGTGGTCAATCTATCCAACGAGATGCTGCTGGTGCTGCCCGTCACCATGTTCAGCGCCATTTTGCTGCTGCGCACGGGAAAGAACGCCAAGATCAAGGGGGACGCCGCCATCGCCATGATTTCTGTGGGGGCGCTGGCCTTCGGCTACCTGATTATGAACGTCTTTTCCACCTCCTCCAACCTGTCGGGGGACGTGTGCAGCACCCTGTTCGGCTCCACCTCCATTTTGACCCTGACGGAACGGGAGGTGTGGCTGTGCGTGGCCCTGTCCATCGTGGTGCTGGCCCTGTTCCTTCTCTTTTATAATAAGATTTTCGCCGTCACCTTCGACGAGGATTTTTCCCGGGCCGTGGGCATCAACGCGGAGGCGTACAACCTGCTGATCGCGGTCATCATCGCGGTCATCATCGTGCTGGCCATGAACCTGGTGGGTTCTTTGCTGATTTCCGCCCTGGTCATCTTCCCTGCCCTGTCCGCCATGCGGCTGTTCCAGAATTTTAAGGCGGTCACCATCTGCTCGGCGGCCCTGTCGGTGGTGTGCGCCCTGGCGGGGATGCTGATTTCCATCCTGGCCGGCACGCCGGTGGGCTCCACCATCGTGGCGGTGGACGTTCTGATTTTCTTCCTGTGCTGCGGCGCGGGAGCGATTGTAAGGAGGACTTGAACCCATGAAAAAAACTGTGATTTTACTGCTCGCCCTGGCCCTGTTCGGGGCGGCGGCGGGCTGCGGGGACAGCGGCGGCTCCGCCAGCCGCGCCTCGAACCAGCAGAGCGGCGTGGAGGACGTGCTCCAGGCCGGTACGGAGGAAGAAGCTGAAACCGAGGACGCCGGGCAGACGGACGCCGGGGAGGAAACCTCCGGGTCGTCCCAGACGGCCTCCGCCGGGGCAGTGGATGTGGATCTGACCCAGCTTTCCTCCACCATGGTCTACTCCGAGGTGTACAACATGATGGTGGCCCCGGAGGGCTACATCGGGAAAACCGTGCGCATGAGCGGCCAGTTCGCCATTTATCACGATGAGTCCACAGACGTCTACTATTTCGCCTGTATCATCGCCGACGCCACGGCCTGCTGCTCCCAGGGCATCGAGTTCGTCCTGACCGGCGCGGAGTACCCGGACGACTACCCGGAGATGGGGGAGGAAATCACCGTCTCCGGTGTGTTCCAGACCTACCAGGAGGGGGAGTTTACCTACTGCACCCTGCTGGACGCGGTGCTGGAGGTATAACCGAAAGGGCATAAAAGGGCCGCGCAAAAACCCGTTCAGGTTTTTGCGCGGCCCCCTTTTTATCGCAAATCCCGCTTGATGCCCGCCGTGATGCGGTCGATGTCCTCCAGCGTTTCGATTTTGCAGATCTGCTCCTTGTAATAGCCGGAATAGGGCACCCCCCGGAGATACCAGGCGTAGTGCCGCCGGGCCTCCAGGCAGGCGATTTTCTCCCCCTTTTCCTCGGCGGCCATGCGGAACTGCTCCACCGCCGTGTCACACCGTTGGGAGAGCGGGGGCAGGGGCGGAATCTCCTCCCCGGCCAGGGCGGCGGCGCACTGCTGGAAAATCCATGGGTTGCCAAAGGCCGCCCGGCCAATCATGGCCATGTCCGCTCCGGTATAGGCCAGAATACGCACGGCCTCCCGGGGGCCAAACACGTCCCCGTTGGCAATGACAGGGACGGATACCGCCCGCTTGACGGCGCGGATGCAGTCCCAGTCGGCCGCGCCGCTGTACATCTGGACTCTTGTGCGGCCATGGACAGCGATGGCCGCCGCCCCGGCCTGCTCCATCAGGCGGGCGAACTCCACGCAGTTGACGCTGCCCCTGTCCCAGCCCTTGCGGATCTTCACGGTGACGGGCACCCCGCCCCCCTGGGCCGCCGCCTCTACAATTCGGGCGGCCAGATCCGGCGTGCGCATCAGGCCGCAGCCGTCCCCATTGTTGGCCACCTTGGGGACGGGGCAGCCCATATTCAAGTCCAGGATGGGCGCACCGGAGGCCTCCACGGCGATGGCCGCCGCCTCTTTCATGCACACCGGGTCGCTGCCAAACAGCTGCACGGCGGCGGGATTCTCCTCCCCGCCCAGCTTCATCAGCAGCCTGGATTTTTTGTCCTGGTAGCACAGGGCCTTGGCGGACACCATCTCGGTGACGGTGTACCCGGCCCCCAGGCGGCGGCATATGGTACGGAAAGCCAAATCCGTCACCCCCGCCATGGGGGCCAGGGCCAGCCTGCCCGGCGCCTGAATCGTCCCAATTTGCATTTTGTCAATCACCTGCCTCATTTTGGCATCCCGCGCCCTGATGATTTTGTCAAGATTGGTTGACACAATTTTCTCAAGGATTTTGTACCCTATGCAGCTTCTTTCAGCGAATCATAGTATTGCTGTCGTTTGAGCATCAGAGGCAGCCCTCCATTGGAGGAGCAAATCAATCCACTCCCTCCGGGTGGAGGGAGATGCCCTTCTCCTTAATCCATTGTTGGCCGTCCATATAATTTCAATCCACTCCCTCCGGGTGGAGGGAGACTGGACAACTGCGCCATAATCCCAACTATCCATAAATTTCAATCCACTCCCTCCGGGTGGAGGGAGACCGCCATCGTGCCGAGTGTGTTCTTCCAGTACCTGATTTCAATCCACTCCCTCCGGGTGGAGGGAGACGACCATGTTGTACAAACTTTCTGTAAGTTACTAGATTTCAATCCACTCCCTCCGGGTGGAGGGAGACGGCCCCAGACGGCCTCGCTCTCGCCGCCCACAGAATTTCAATCCACTCCCTCCGGGTGGAGGGAGACTTCATCCTCATTTTCCTCGTCCTCAATTTCTCGATTTCAATCCACTCCCTCCGGGTGGAGGGAGACGACCCCGGAGGAGGCGGAGTACGGCCAGTACAACATTTCAATCCACTCCCTCCGGGTGGAGGGAGACGTTATCCCGACCACCCTGGGCGGTGAAGGCGGTGGATTTCAATCCACTCCCTCCGGGTGGAGGGAGACGAGCAAGGCGGTATGCAGTAACCCGAACGCTGCCCATTTCAATCCACTCCCTCCGGGTGGAGGGAGACCCGCCATTTCGTCCACACGGGCCACCAGCGCGTCATTTCAATCCACTCCCTCCGGGTGGAGGGAGACCTCTGCCTTTGGGTCGCCTTTGAAGCTGTTCCTATTTCAATCCACTCCCTCCGGGTGGAGGGAGACAATCGGCGTAATAGTGGACAACAAGCACATCCTGAATTTCAATCCACTCCCTCCGGGTGGAGGGAGACTTGGCTTCCTCCTCATTGCTTACCAACTCTATAATTTCAATCCACTCCCTCCGGGTGGAGGGAGACGTCTGCACCGTTCTGTGTGAAAAGGTCATGCAATATTTCAATCCACTCCCTCCGGGTGGAGGGAGACATTGCAACCGATAGCATGGACTTATACACAATTCTATTTCAATCCACTCCCTCCGGGTGGAGGGAGACTTGCCGTGTCCGTCATATGTGACGGGATATTAACAAATTTCAATCCACTCCCTCCGGGTGGAGGGAGACTTTCTCAATTTAACCAAATGGTTAATCTCGGCGTATTTCAATCCACTCCCTCCGGGTGGAGGGAGACAAGGCCGATGTTCAGGCTTGAGTCGGTTGCCCGTTATTTCAATCCACTCCCTCCGGGTGGAGGGAGACACGGCTTGTATGCAGTAAACGGCGGCTTTAGTGGAATTTCAATCCACTCCCTCCGGGTGGAGGGAGACCCGGCTCCCACGCCGGGGAAAAATCGCTGTCTTTATTTCAATCCACTCCCTCCGGGTGGAGGGAGACCCGCTGCCCTCTTGCCTTACAAGTATATTATAGCATATTTCAATCCACTCCCTCCGGGTGGAGGGAGACTTGGCGGCTATCTTCAATGGTTCGGAGGGATGTATTTCAATCCACTCCCTCCGGGTGGAGGGAGACCTTGTCCTCAATGCGGTTGCCCAGGATTTCAAGCAATTTCAATCCACTCCCTCCGGGTGGAGGGAGACGGCAATTTTTCCATTCTTCTCGCCGTGTGGCTAAATTTCAATCCACTCCCTCCGGGTGGAGGGAGACGCTTCCGTCACTTTATCATCCGTAGCTACGTCAATTTCAATCCACTCCCTCCGGGTGGAGGGAGACCGAACGGCACGATTGCTGTCAATGGCACAGACGTGATTTCAATCCACTCCCTCCGGGTGGAGGGAGACGGCTTTATTCGTGGCCACGATTAAGCATATAGAATATTTCAATCCACTCCCTCCGGGTGGA
This sequence comes from Oscillospiraceae bacterium, assembly GCA_021205585.1. GTDB lineage: Bacteria > Bacillota > Clostridia > Oscillospirales > Oscillospiraceae > JAJPXI01. The sequence goes on along the minus strand of JAJPXI010000199.1, from coordinate 551 downwards.
GGGAGACTTCAGATTTAAGCAGCGGGTTCAGGCTATCATACCATTTCAATCCACTCCCTCCGGGTGGAGGGAGACAAACCCATTGCCGCGCAGGTAAGCTCCCCACACGATTTCAATCCACTCCCTCCGGGTGGAGGGAGACCCCTGGGTGGGACAAATCTCCCCGGCCCCATGGATTTCAATCCACTCCCTCCGGGTGGAGGGAGACCCACATTGCCTTCGGCGCTGTGTGCGGATTTGGTATTTCAATCCACTCCCTCCGGGTGGAGGGAGACAGCAAAAATGTACAAAAATCCAAATAAATTTTCGGAATTTTGAACTTTGCGCACAATGCAAAGGGGAAAGTTGTCTGCCGCAGCTGATGGCAAGGGCGCGATTTCCGGGTGGGCGAGCCGATTTGGGTGCGCGAAGGGGGCGGGGATTTGGCGTGCGCTTGGCCTTCGCCATCAGAGCATCAGCAGTCCGGAGGCGTCGTAGGTGTTCTTTGCGCCGTAGTGTTCCACCTTGTTACGCGAAATGTTGCCGAGGTTGGAAAAGCGCCGGCGGTCCTT
>JAJPXI010000054.1 GCA_021205585.1 Oscillospiraceae bacterium | reverse complement strand
TGCTGGAGGTGACTCTCCCCCCGCCCCAGCCCCTGGAGGCCCGGCCGGAGGACATTCCTCTGGAGGTGGCCTACGAGGACGAGGACGTCATCGTGGTCAACAAGCCGGTGGGCATGGTGGTGCACCCCGCCCCCGGCCATCCAAGCGGGACGCTTGTCAACGCGCTGTTATATCACTGCGGAGAATCACTCTCCGGAATCAACGGCGCCCTGCGCCCCGGCATCGTCCACCGCATCGACCGGGACACCTCCGGGCTGATTATCGCCGCCAAAAACGATTTGGCCCACCAGTCCCTGGCCCGGCAGCTGAAGGATCACACCCTCTACCGGGAGTACGAGGCGGTGTGCGTGGGGAACCTGAAGGAGGATCAGGGGCGAATCGACGCCCCCATCGGACGCCACCCCACCAAGCGGGTGCGTATGGCGGTGGACTGGGAGAAGGGCCGCCCGGCGGCCACCAACTGGCAGGTGTTGGAGCGTTTCCCCGGCTATACCTATCTGCAATGCCGCCTGGAAACCGGGCGCACCCACCAGATTCGGGTGCACCTGGCCTGGCTGGGCCACCCTCTGCTGGGGGATCCGGTCTACGGCAAGCCGGCCCCCGGCCTGGCCGGCCAGTGCCTCCACGCCTGCCGCCTGGGTTTCGTCCACCCCCGCACAGGCCGGGCCATGACGGTGGAGTGCCCCCTGCCCCCCTGGTTCGAGCAGACCTTAAACCGGCTGAGAAAATAGAGCGCGCCGCGCCCCGGAGGGTTTACCCCCTTCGGAGCGCGGCGCGTGATTCTTTTCGTGTGGAGGCAGCCAAACCGCTTATCGCCTGCCGTAAGTGCGCACCGTTTTAATCAGTGCTTCCTTTTACCTTCCACTGCAGCGTTGCGTTTACTCTGAAAATTGACCAGTCACGGAAATCAATTTTGAAAAATAAATGATGGACAGGAACCGCCCTCAGACGTATTTGAAAGACGATTCTTGTTTCTCCCAAGCGGGCGCACACATAGGTGCGCCCCTACGAAAAGATTGAAAGAAAGTGTGGAAATTCAGCAAAAGTGCAAAAATCTAGGAAAATTGTAGGTGCTAAACGGAAGAAAATTATCAAAGGCAAACAGTGGTAACAGTAAGAAACGGTTTTATACAAAGGCAGTTGCCCGCCCATTTTTTGTAGGGGCACCGCAGCGTTAAGGAAGCGCTGATTAAGTCGGCAAGAGCGGATGGCAGAAGATTTTGGTTCAGGAAAAGGCGCAAAAGCGCAGGCATACTTGATGTATGTCAAGCTTTTGCAACGCGTTCCTGGGCCAAAAGATTCTGTCATACGCCGCAGGCGCACTTAATCAGCACTTCCTTAAGAAAATAAGCCGGGGGCTTATTTTTAGCGTAGGCCAGGCGGCTATGCTGCCCTGGTGACGGTCAGATAGAACTCCACACTTTCTCATTTGTGACGGTTGCATAATCCGGCTCTTTTCGATAGTAGGGTTCACATATTGATGGCAAAATTGATTTCCGTGTTGACCAGTCTTGAAGCCTTGACAAGGGAAGAGGGGCCGTGCTATAATTTCCTCGCTTGGAACTGAATAAAAGGGAAGCGTCCGGGATTCGGGGGCTTTCCGCAGCGAGTGCATAACAGCAGCGCGTGGGTGTCCGCTTTGGGCGCGCCGGATTGGGCGCGGGCAGGGCGGGTGAAAAGGGAAGCCGGTGGGAATCCGGCGCGAGGACGTCACTGTGTACGGGAGCCGTCTTTGTTCATCTCACTGGGAAACCGGGAAGGGGAAAGGCGGCGTGGAACGAAGCCAGGAGACCTGCCCAGGCGTAAGAGTTGCAATCTGCGGTTCACGGATTGTCTTTTCACGTTTTGTGCGCCTCCCGCCGCCCGGGGGACACCTTCATTGTGGGAGCCAGACAGAAATCGCCGGATCAACGGCCGCAGGAATGCGGCCGTTTTTAATTGGATAAAAAACGAGGATGCCGCAATGGAAGGAGCGGGGCGCTGTGAGCGACTACACGATTTATATGGACGGCCCCGCCGCAGACGGCGACGCCCAAGAGCACTATGTCCAGTCGGGCGGCAGGCGTCTGCGCTGCGGTTACACCACCGGCACCTGTGCCGCCCTGGCGGCCTCCGGGGCGGCCCGGCGGCTGCTGCTGGGGCGGTTCCCGGAGCGGGTGTCCCTGACCACCCCAAAGGGCTGGCGGGTGGAAACGCCCCTGGAGGAACCCGCCTGGGGCGAGGGCTGGGCCGCCTGCGGCGTGCGCAAGGACGGGGGGGATGACGTGGACGAAACCCACGGGGCCCTGATCTGCGCCAAAGTGGAGCTGGCCCCAGAGCCTGAGGTGCGCGTCCTGGGCGGAACTGGTGTGGGGCGGGTGACAAAGCCGGGGCTGGATCAGCCGGTGGGGGAGAGCGCCATCAACCGGGTGCCCAGGCAGATGATTACTCAGGCGGTGGAGCAGGTCTGCCGCCTGGCCGACTACGGCGGGGGGCTGACCGTCACCATTTCGGTTCCACGGGGGGAGGAAATCGCAAAAAAAACCTTCAACCCCCACCTGGGGATTCAGGGGGGCATCTCCATCCTGGGCACTTCCGGGGTGGTGGAGCCCATGAGCGCCCAGGCGCTGATTGACACCATCGCCGTGGAGCTGCGCCAGGCGGCGGCCCAGGGCCACCGGCGGGTCATTTTGACCCCCGGCAATTACGGCCTGGACTTTTTGAAGGGCCGGGGCCTGGACAAGCTGGACGTCCCCGTGGTGCGCTGTTCCAACTTCATTGGGGACAGCCTGGACGCGGCGGGGGGCCTGGGATTTCAGGACGTGCTCCTGGTGGGGCACATGGGCAAGCTGGTCAAGCTGGCGGCGGGGATTATGAACACCCACAGCCGCTGGGCCGATGGCCGGGGGGAGGTTTTCTGCGCCCACGCCGCCATCGCCGGGGCCTCCCCCCAGCTGTGCCGGGAGCTGATGGACGCCGCCACCACCGACGCCTGTCTGGAGCTGCTGGAGGGGGCCGGGCTGAAGGAGCCGGTGCTGGCCTCCCTGCTGGAGCGGACGCAGGCCCGCCTGGATCGGCGGGCGGGGGGACGCTATCGAGTGGGCGCGGTGGTCTTTTCCAACGTATACGGAGAGCTGGGCCAGACTGCGGGAGCAAAGGAGCTGTTGGAGCGATGGAAGTGAAAAAAGGCGTTTTTTACGGCGTAGGCGTGGGGCCGGGGGATCCGGAGCTGGTGACGAGGCAGGGCTGCCGCCTGCTGGAGCAGTGCCCGGTCGTGGCCGCCGCCCAGACCGCAAGCGGCCAGACCCTGGCCCTGGACATTGCGGCCCAGGCCGTGGACCTGTCCCGGAAGGAGCTGCTGCTGCTGTCCTTCTCCATGGTGCGGGACCCGGCTGTGCGGGAGCGCAGCTACCAAACCGCCGCGGCGCAGGTCATCCAGCGCCTGGAGCGGGGACAGGATGTGGCCATGGCGGTGCTGGGAGACGTGTCCATTTACGCCACCGTCTCCTACTTAATGGAGCCCATCCGCCGGGCCGGGTTTGAAACCGTCCTGTCCCCCGGCGTGACCAGCTTCAGTGCGGCGGCGGCCAAGCTCCGCCGGAGTTTGACCGCCATGGACAAGCCCCTGACCATCATCCCGGCGGGGGGCATGGAGCTGGAACAGGCCCTGGAGCTGCCGGGAACCAAGGTGCTGATGAAATCCATCGGCAAGACCGGCCAGGTGCGCCGGGTTCTGGAGGAGCGGGGTCTGCTGGAGCAGACCGCCGTGGTGGCCAACTGCGGCCTGCCCGGAGAGCGGGTACTGGAGCGCTGGGACGAGGGGGAGGTTCTGGACAGCTATTTCACCACCATCATCGTGGGGGAGAAGGAAGAGCTGACATAATTGAGAGGGACTGCGGGGCTGCGGCAAATTTGATTTGACCAACCCTACTTTTATATAGGAGCGTGAAACAATGGTGCATTTTGTGGGCGCCGGTTCCGGCGCGGCGGATTTGATTACCCTGCGGGGGGCCGAGCGGCTGAAAGGGGCCGATGTGGTCGTCTACGCGGGAAGCCTGGTCAACCCGGTTCTGCTGGGCCTGTGCCGGGAGGGGTGCGCTGTTTACAACAGCGCGGAAATGACCCTGGAGCAGGTGCTGTCCGTCATGGAGCGGGGCGAGGAGGAGGGGAAGGACGTCGTCCGCCTGCACACCGGCGACCCCTGCCTCTACGGGGCCATCCAGGAGCAGATGGACGCGCTGAACAGCCGGGGCATCCCCTTTGATTTGACCCCCGGCGTGTCCAGCTTCTGCGCCGCCGCCGCCGCCGTTCAGGGGGAGTACACCCTGCCGGGGATCAGCCAGACGGTCATCATCACCCGCATGGAGGGCAGAACCCCCGTCCCCGAGGGGCAGCAGCTGGCCGCCCTGGCCGCCCACGGGGCCACCATGGTCATCTTCCTGTCCGCCGGACTGCTGGAGGGTGTTCAGCGGGAGCTGCTGAAGGGGGCCTACAGGGAGGACACCCCGGCGGCCCTGGTCTACAAGGCCTCCTGGCCGGAGGAGCGGGTGGTCTACTGCCCCCTGGGCGCTCTGGCCCAGACCGGGCGGGACAGCGGCATCTCCAAAACCGCCCTGGTGCTGGTGGGGGAGTTTCTCCGGCGGGGGGGCTATCAGCGCTCCAGGCTGTACGACCCGGCCTTTACCACCGGCTTCCGCGAGGCCGAGCAATGACTCTGGTTCTTCTGTCCTTCACCGATCGGGGGGAGGCGCTGGCCGCTCAGCTGGCTCAAAAGCTGGGGGGAACCGCCTTTCGCAGCGGGGCGCCCCTGGGCCTGCGGGCGTGGACGGAGAAATGGTTTCCCCAGGCCGAAGGGCTGATTTATGTGGGAGCGGTGGGCATCGCCGTGCGGGCGGTGGCCCCCTACGTCCGGCACAAGGCCGCCGATCCGGCGGTGGTGGTGGTGGACGAGCTGGGGCGGTACGCCGTCCCCATCCTCAGCGGCCACCTGGGCGGGGCCAATGAGCTGGCCCGGCGGGCGGCCAAGGCCGTCGGGGCTCAGGCGGTGATCACCACGGCCACCGACCTGAACGGCTGCTTCGCCGTGGACGAGTGGGCCAGGCATCAGGGCTGGACGGTGGCCGAGCCGGAGCGCATCCGGCTGGTGTCCGCCCGGCTGCTGGCGGGGGAGAGCGTCGCCGTGACCAGCGACTTTCCCATCGCCGGTGACTGCCCTCCGGGGGTCTGCTTGGAGCCGGAGGGGCAGGTGCGGGTCACCCTGCGGCAGGACGGCTCCCAGGCCCTGCACCTGGTTCCCAGGCTGGCAACCCTGGGGGTGGGCTGCAAGCGGGACACCCCCCAGCAGACCATCGAGGCGGTCTTTCAGAATTTTTTGGAGGACTGCGGGCTGTACTTCCAGGGGGTGGCCCAGGTCTGCTCCATCTCCCTGAAAGCGGAGGAGCCGGGTCTGCTGGCTTTCTGCCGCGCCCACGGCTGGCCCTTCCGAACCTTCACCCCCCAGGAGCTGGAGGCCGTTCCGGGGTGTTTTACTCCCTCGGCTTTTGTCAAACAGGTGACGGGGGTGGACAACGTGTGCGAGCGGGCCGCCGCCGCGGGCAGCGGGGGAAAAATATTGGTGCCAAAATACGCAAAAGAGGGCGTGACCTTCGCCCTGGCGGTCAAAGAGACGGAATTTAACTGGAACTGGAGGAGCGAGGATGGGTAAGCTGTTTATCGTGGGAATCGGGCCGGGGGACGGAGCCTTTTTGACCGCCCAGGCCCGGCTGGCCCTGGAGCGGGCGGACATTTTGTGCGGCTACACCGTGTATGTGGATTTGATCCGGCCCCTCTACCCGGACAAGCCGGCCTACGCCACCCCTATGCTCAAGGAGATGGACCGCTGCCGCTGGGCTCTGGAGCAGGCGGCGGGGGGCCGGACGGTGGCCATGCTGTGCAGCGGCGACGCCGGGGTGTACGGCATGGCCGGGCCGGTGCTGGAGCTGAGCGGGAAGTTTCCGGGGGCGGAAATTGAGGTCGTCCCCGGCGTGACGGCGGCCCTGTCCGGCGGGGCGGTGCTGGGCGCGCCCTTGATGCACGACTTCTGCGTCATCTCCCTGTCCGATCTGCTGACGCCCTGGGAGACCATTGAAAAGCGCCTGCGCTGCGCCGTGGAGGGGGATTTCGCCCTGTGCCTGTACAACCCCTGCTCCAGGCGGCGCTCTGGCCATCTGAAGCGGGCCTGCGGCATTCTGCTGGAGAGCCGGGGGCCGGAGACGGTCTGCGGCTGGGTGCGCAACATCGGCCGGGAGGGGCAGGAGCACCGCATCCTGACGCTGGGAGAGCTGGGGCTGGAGCAGCTGGATATGTTCTCCACCGTGTTCGTCGGCTCCTCCTCCACCCGGCAAATCGGCCCCTGGATGGTGACACCCAGGGGATACGGGAGCGGGGCATGAATATTTTGATCTTCGGCGGCACCGCCGAGGGGCGGGCGCTGGCCCGGCGTTTATGCTCCAACCACCGGGTGGCGGTCAGCGTGGCCACCCCCCTGGGGGCGGAGGAGCTGCGGGATTTGCCCCAGGTGCAGGTGCTGTGCGGACGGTTGGACGCGGAGGGGATGGCGCGGATATTGAAGGGCTTCGACTGGTGTATCGACGCCACCCACCCCTACGCCCAGCAGGTCAGCCGGGAACTTCGCTCGGCCTGCGCCCGGACGGGGGTGCCCCTGCGGCGGCTGCTCCGGGCGGCCAGCCGGACGGAGGGGTGCGTGCGCTTGCCGGACTGTCGCCGGGCGGCGGAGTTTCTGGCCGGGCAGCAGGGCAACGTGCTGGCCGCCACCGGGGCCAAGGAACTCAGCGCGTTTTCCCCGCTGCCTGTGGAGCGGCTGTACGTCCGGGTGCTGCCTACCCACGAGGCCCTGACGGCCTGCGAGGCGCTGGGCCTGCCCCACGCCCATATCATCGCCATGCAGGGGCCTTTTTCCCAGAAGCTCAACGAGGCCCTGCTGGAGCAGTACCGCATCCGCTGGCTGGTCAGCAAGGACGGGGGGGCCGCCGGAGGCTTTGAGGAAAAGCAGGCCGCCGCCGCCCAGGCGGGGGCGGCCCTGGTGCTGGTGGAGCGGCCCCGGGACGCGGGGGCGTCCATGGAGGAGATTTTGAAGGAATTGGAGGGGCTGGAATGAAGGTGGACGTGGTCGGCCTGGGCTGCGGCGGCGAGGGCGGCCTGACGGTGCAGGCGGCCCAGGCGCTGGGCGAGGCGGAGTTTATCGTCGGCGCGGCGCGGCTGCTGGAGGGCCTGCCCCCCCACACCGCCGCGCTGAAGGCGGAGTACCGCCCGGAGCGCATTGTGGAGCTTTTACAGGCCAGCGGCGCGGCCCGGTGCGCCGTGGTGCTCAGCGGGGACGCGGGGTTTTACTCCGGCGCGGCCCAGCTGCTGCCCCGGCTGGAGCGGGCGGGCGTCCCCTACCGGGTGCTGCCCGGCATTTCCAGCCTCCAGGCTCTGTCCGCCCAGCTGGGCCAGCCCTGGCAGGACTGGCGGCTGTGCTCCGCCCACGGGGTGGACTGCGACCCGGTGGAGCAGGTCTGTTATGGGCGGCCCTGCTTTTTCCTGACCGGCGGCAGTGTGACCCCCGCCGGACTGTGCCGCCGGCTGGAGCAGGCCGGCCTGGGGGAGCTGGAGACGGCGGCGGGGGAACGGCTGTCCTACCCAGACCAGCGCCTGCGCCGGGGGACGGCGGCCAGCTTTGCCGGGGAGGAATTTGACCCCCTCAGCGTCCTGCTGGTT
>JAJPXI010000019.1 GCA_021205585.1 Oscillospiraceae bacterium | reverse complement strand
CTTGTGCAAAATCATTGCCAGCCGCCGCAGGCGCATTTAATCAGTGCTTCCCTAAGCAATCTGCCCCCGTTCAGCCGCCGCCCTCCTGCCCGGCATCCTGATGGCCGCCCTGTACATCCTGGCCATCATCATTATGGTCAAGCGGGACCCCTCCCTGGCGCCGGGCAGCTCAAAATGCTCCTGGGCGGAGCGTTTCAAATCCCTGCGGCACCTGGTCGGCATTGCCATCCTGTTCCTCATCGTCCTGGGCGGGATGTTCTCCGGCTTTTTCACCGTCAACGAAGCGGCCGCCATCGGCGCGCTGGCCTCGCTGGTGCTGATGTTCTTCCGCCACAGCTTTACATGGAAGAACTTCTACACCGTCATTATGGACACCATCACCACCTCCGGCATGGTGCTGCTGCTGGTCATCGGGGCGAGCGTATTTGGCAGCTTCCTCGGCATCGTGTGCATGATGCTGCACATCGCGGCGGACGTCCTGCTGCGGAAATTCTCTTCCAACGTCATCGTCGGCTCCTATGAGATGGTGCAGTACCTGCTCATGACCGTCATCTTCGCGTCGTTCCCCTATGCGCAGACGATGAAAAAACACGTCCGCGTGACCATATTTCTCGCCAAGCTGCCGTAGCGCGTCCATACGCTTGTCAACGGCCTGTGGGAACTGCTCTGCGCCGCCAGCGCTGCCGTGATGGGCTACGCCGCGATTTTGCAGGGGAACTACCTGGTGGAAAAGGCGTGGACAAGCGATGTGCTGCGTTTCCCCATCGCGCCGTTTTATTACTTTGAGGGCGTGACGCTGTTCATTTTCGCGCTGGTCATCCTCGCCGACGCGCTGCGCTATTTCTTCGCCGCCGCCGACCGGGGGTACGCGGAGGAGACCTTCCGGGAATACTCATAGCCGCGTCCGGCGAACCGGGCGGCTGAACCGCAGCCAAACGGCCCCGCCCTGAACGCGAAAAGCGTTTCAGGGCGGGGCCGTTTTTTTCACAGCTGCGGTTTAATCTTTAACCTCGTTAAAAAAGCGGTCGTGGATGGCCTGCACCGCGCGGTCGGCCTCCTGCTGGTCCACCAGGACGGAGACCTTGATCTCGCTGGTGGAAATCATGCGGATGTTGATGTTGGCGCTGTAGAGCGCCTCGAACATCCTGGCGGCCACGCCGGGGTTGTTGATCATCCCCGCGCCCACGATGGACACCTTGGCCACGTTGTCGTTCACGTCCATGTGGTCAAAGTGGAACAGCTCCCGGTTTTCCTCCAGGGCGGCTCTGGCCGCCGCCAGGTCCCCCTTGTGGACGGTGAAGGAGATGTCCTTGGTGGCATCCCGGCCGATGGACTGCAAAATAATGTCCACGTTGATGCCCCGCCTGGCCAGCAGAGAGAACACCTTAAAGGCGATGCCCGGCTCGTCGGCCAGGCCCACCAGGGCGATGCGGGCGGTGTCCTTGTCCTTGGCGACGCCGCTGATATGGGTTTTTTCCATGGTTTTGACGACCTCCTTGACTTTTGTGCCGGGATTGCCGGTAAAGCTGGAGATGACCTCCAGATTGACGTTATACCTTTTCGCCATTTCCACCGACCGGTTGTGGAGCACCTGGGCTCCCAGGGTGGCCAGCTCCAGCATCTCGTCGAAGGTGATCTCGTCCAGCTTCCTGGCACCGGTGACATAGCGGGGGTCGGCGGTGTAAACCCCGTCCACATCAGTGTAAATCTGGCACAAGTCCGCCTGGAGCACGGCGGCCAGGGCCACGGCGGAGGTGTCCGAGCCGCCCCGGCCCAGGGTGGTCACGTCGTCATATTTATTGATGCCCTGGAACCCGGTCACAATGACGATGGCTTTTTTGTCCAGTTCCCGCCTGACGCGGTCTGCCTGGATGCGCTTGATGCGGGCGTTGCCGCAGTGGGAGTCGGTCTGCACCCCCGCCTGCCAGCCGGTCAGGGAGACCACCGGGCAGCCCAGGGCCTCGATGGCCATGGCGCACAGGGAGCAGGAAATCTGCTCCCCCGTGGACAGGAGCATATCCATCTCCCGCTTGGACGCATTCGGGTTGATTTCCGCCGCCTTGGCGATCAGGTCGTCGGTGGTGTCCCCCTGGGCGGAGAGCACCGCCACCACCCGGTTTCCTTTGCGGTAGGTGTCCGTAATAATCCGGGCCACGTTGCGGATGCGGTCTGCATCGGCAACCGAGGTCCCTCCAAATTTTTGAACGATAAGGCCCATACACTCACTCCTTCTGTGTCCCGCTGTTTTCGCGGGGCCTCTTCACCCTTTCTCAGTCCAGCACCCGCAGAACGCACCGGAAGGACAGGCCGGCCAGCTTCTCCTCCAGCTCCGTCCGGCTCATGGGGCCGGTCAGGAAGGCCAGCTCGCTGTCAGCGGCTCCGTGCCGGGCCAGCAGGCTGACTCCCGGCAGCGCCCGGCGCAGCGCCTCGGCGGAGCCCTCGGCCCGGACATACCAGGGGGAAACCAGGCTGTCCGCGCTGGCGCAGACGTCCTCCCCACCCTCCTGCCAGTCCAGGTATTTTTTGGTGTTCATGTGCTTGGCCGCGTCGATGACGTCGGACACCACGGCGGAGGCGGTGGGCAGCTTTCCGGCCCCCCGGCCATAGAACATCACGTCGCCCACGGCGTCGCCCCGGATTTTAATGGCGTTGAACACGTCGACCACGCCTGCCATCGGGTCGGACTGATCCACCAGATGGGGGGCCACATAGGCGGTCACGGTGCCGTCCCCGTTGCGCAGGGCCCGGCCCAGCAGCTTGATCTTTTTCCCCACGCTGTCCGCGTAGTCCACGTCGGCCAGGCTGACGCCGGTAATGCCCTCGGTGGGCACCTGCTCGGGGTAGATGTGGCGGCCAAAGGCCACGGCGGCCAGGATGCATATCTTGCGGCAGGCGTCGTGCCCCTCCACGTCGGCGGAGGGATCCCGCTCGGCGTAGCCGTTCTCCTGGGCCTCCTTCAGAGCGGCCTCAAAACTCAGCCCCGCGCCGATCATCCGGGTCAGGATGTAGTTGGTGGTGCCGTTCAGAATGCCGCAGACCTCAAAAATCTCGTTGGCGGACAGGCACTGGTACAGGGGGCTGATGATGGGGATGCCCCCGCCCACGCTGGCCTCAAAGAGATAGCTAACCTTTTTCTCCTTGGCCAGCTGGAGCAGCTCATGGCCGCAGCAAGCCACCAGCTCCTTGTTGGAGGTGACCACGCTCTTCCCCGCCCGCAGGGCCCGCTGGGTGTACTCCTTTGCCACCCCCGCGCCGCCGATGGTCTCCACCACCACGTCCACCTCCGGATCCTGCTCGATGGTCTGGAAGTCGTGGATGACCCTGTCCCCGAAGGGGCTGTCGGGAAAGTCCCGGACGTCCAGGATGTACTTGACCCGGAACTGCCTGCCCGTGCGCTGGGTAATCAGTTCTCTGTGGCCCTCCAGCACCTCGGCCACGCCGGAGCCAACGGTGCCAAAGCCCAAAATCGCTACATTTATCATATGCAATCACCTCATAAACGATTTCTTATGTGTTTATTCTCCAATGATCTGACAGCTGAGGACGCCCTCCACCGCTCCGGACGGAAAAGCCCTGTCCGGGGCGGCCCTGGCGCCGGTTTGCCTATTCGTCTGTATCTGCGGCATCCGGGTCTTCAGTGGTTTCCGGGTCGTCCGTGGTCTCCGGCTCTTCGGAGGCTGCCGGCTCTTTCGAAACCACCGGTTCTTCCGAAACCGTTGGACTTTCCGAAACCGCAGGTTCATCCGAAGTGTTCGGCTCATCCGAGGCGTCCGGGTCGTCGGTTTCCACCGTCTCCTCCGTGTGGAGGGTGCAGACCCCCTGCTCCTCCAGGTAGCTGAGCAGATAGATGTCGTCGCTGGCAGTGACGCTGGAGGTGGCGTAATAGCGGTCGTAGTCCACCACGCCCACGGTCAGCCGGCACTCCTCCGGGCAGTACTCGGAACAGAGATGGTACAGGCCGGTTTCGTTTCCATTGCTGTCCAAAATGGGGGACTCGGTACAGACCTCCGCCGAGGTGTGGACGGTGCAGTAGGTGGTGGGCTGGGTGCCGCTGACGTAGGTGCCGGTGGCCACCCGGCTGCCCCGGATGTCCGAGGTGCACCACTCGGTGGCCAGCAGACCGCTGTCCTGGCAGTATTGGGCGGTGACAAGGCCGTCCGGCGTCTCAAAGTCGATGTTCTCCAGCTCGGCGTGCAGGGGCTGCATGACCTCCTTCCACAGGGTCATGGCCATATTGCTGTTGGCGGAGGGGATTTTCTCCTGGGTGTCGTACCCGATCCAGACCACGGCGGTGTAGTAGGGCGTGTAGCCCGCGAACCAGCGGTCGTAGTTGGAAGTGGTGGTGCCGGTCTTGCCGGCGATGGTCATGCCGCTGAAGCTGGCCGTGGTGCCGGTGCCGGAGGAGACGACGCTTTTGAGCATCTGGTTGATATAGTAGACGGTGCTCTCCTTCAGCACGGCCTCGCTGGCGCTGGTGTTGTCCAGCAGGACGGTCTCCTTCCCGTTGGAATCCACCAGCACCACCCGGCTGTAGGTCCGGGGGGCCTTGTAGATGCCGTTGTTGGCGAAGGTTGCGTAGGCCGCCGCCATCTCGTAGGTGGAAACGCCGTCGGTCAAACCGCCCAGGGCCAGGGAGGCCAGGGTCAGGTCGGTTTTCACGCTGCCGTTGACCTCCCGGGATTCCACCAGGGTGGTGATGCCGAAGTGCTCCGTCAGGTACTCATAGGAATTTTCGATGGTCACATAGTCCTGGAGCACCTTGACCGCCACGGTGTTCAAGGAGCGGCGCACGGCCTCCGAAACGGTGACAAGGCCGTTATAGTACCCGCCGGAATTCCTGGGCCAGGCGGAGCCGTCCACCAGGATGGGGGTGTCGTCCACCACGCTGTAGGGGGTGACCAGGCCCAGATCCAGCGCCGGGGCATAGACCGACAGGGGCTTGATGGAGGAGCCGGAGGGCCGCACGGCCTGGGTGGCCCGGTTATACAGGCGGCTGCCCTCCTTTTCCCCGATTCCCCCGGCCAGGGCCACCACGTTGCCCGTGCTGTTGTCGATGACCGTGATGGCCGACTGGAGGGTCTGCCCGTTGGTGGAGTCGCTACCGATGGACTCGGCGGTGTACACCTCGTCCACGTAGGCCTGCACCTCCGGGTCCAGACAGGTCTCGATTTGCAGCCCGCCCCGGTAAAGCAGATTGGTGGCCGCCGTCTCGCTCAGCTCGTACTCTGACATTAAGTCGGCGATAACATCCTCGATGACCTGATCCTCATACCAGCTGAACACCACCTGCTCGGCGGAGGCGGTCTCCCGGTTCAGAGTCAGTTCCTCCGCCTGGGCCTCCAGCATTTCCTCCTCGGTAATCATCCCCTGAGCCTCCATCTGGGAGAGCACCAGGTTGCGCCGGGTCAGGTTGTTCTCCGGGTGGCGGTAGGGGTTATAGGCCGAGGGGTTGTTGGTGATGCTGATGAGGGAAGCGCACTCCGCCAGGGTCAGCTCGTCCAGCTCCTTGCCGAAGTAGTTCAGGGAAGCGGTGTAAACCCCGTAGCAGCTGTCCCCCAGGTAGATATAGTTCAGATACCACTCCAGGATTTCCTCCTTGGTGTGGGTCTTTTCAAACTCCAGGGCCATAAAAATTTCCAGCACCTTGCGCTGCACCGTCACCTCGTTGTTGGAGGTGATGTTTTTCAGCAGCTGCTGGGTGATGGTGGAGCCGCCCTGAATGTCGCCCCCTGTGAACATCAGCAGGATGGCCTTGGCCGTGCGAATCCAGTCCACACCGCTGTGGTTCCAGAAGCGCTGGTCCTCGATGGCCACGGTGGCGTAGATTAAATTCTCCGGGATGTCCTCATACTCCACCCAGACCCGGTTTTCGTCCCCGTACAGGGTCAGCAGCTCCACCAGCTCGCCGGTGTCGCTGTCGGTATAATACATGGTGGAGCTCTCGTTCACGTCCAGTACGCTGATGACGGACAGGGTCTGCTCCACCTGGGGCAAAATCTGGTTTTGCACATAGATGACGGCGTAGCACCCCATGATGACGCAGGTGCAAAGGCCGACCAGCAGCACAGTGCCGAGGACTTTCAAAACGATACCGAGAATATGCACGGCGGTCTTGCCGCCGTCCGATTTTCGAGAGCGGGGGGCGGACGCGCCGCCGGAATAGGCCGTACTCAATCAAAACACCTCCAAAGGGAACGGGAAACCGCTTTCCGTCAGAGAAGCGACGAAAACGGACGGGCGCCCCGGCTTTCCGGGCGGCGCAAAAAAATCATGACGGGCATTCCCCCGCCCCGGGCAGGCCGCCGGGGACAGGGAAAGGACATTGGTATTATACCAACTAAGGCGGCCTTTGTCTACCCCAAAAAGCGAGGCTGCCTTTTTTTTCCAAACGAAGAATAAAATTTTCACAAAAAAGGGTTGCGTTTTTTTCGGATTGGGGTTACAATATAGTCAACGTTCAGGAACCCGCCCGGCGGATTTCCCATAGAATAGGGAGGAACTGTAAATGAGCGAGGAATTCGGCCCCACCTTTGTCACCGTCACCGACGAGGACGGGAACGACATTGAGCTGGAGCACCTGGAGACGCTGGAGTGGAACGGCGCGACCTATATGGCCTTCTTCCCCGCCCAGTACGCCGACGGGGAGGAGGAGCCGGAGGACGACGAGGAGTACGGCCTGATCCTCCTGAAGGTCATCTGTGAAAACGGCGAGGAGCTGCTCTCCACCATAGACGACGAGGAGGAGCTGGAGGCGGTGTACGAGGAATTTATGGATCTGCTGTTTGACGACGAGGAAGACGAGGACGGGGAAACCGGGCGGTAAGCCCTTCCCCTTTCCTGCGCGGTGCGTGACGGTGTTTATTAAAACCCACATTTCTGAAACGGGATGCCGCCTCATGGCGCGGATTGCAGACCTCCCGGCCCCCCCTTTGAGGGATGCTGGACGTTGGGAGCAATGAACCGGTATGGAGGCAACCCACCTGCCAAACTGTGCAGGTTCTTAATAGGGGCCGCACGGCCGCCGCGGGAATCAAGCAGAGCAGACTGAAAAGCCTGCTCTGTTTTTTTCGCGGTTTTTTCCTCACACCGAAATTTCAGCAGCCCGCCCGCAGGAGGGGCGGCGCGAAAAAAAACGCCCACCGGGTACGGGCGCGGGCGGTTCGCTCTTTACCCGGCGGCGGTTCACGCCCAGAGGGGGAAGATCCAAATCTGGTAGAGCGTATTGCCCAGGAAGAACAGGGCGCAGAGGCAAACGCCGAAGCGGGCGACGGTGTAGGCGCGGCATTTGTAGAGCAGGTACAGGCCGAGGGGGACGAGGGAAAATTTGTATACCACCGCCAGATAGGGATGCTCCAGCATCGCGCGGTAAAAGGGTTTGGCCTCGTAGGCGTTGCGCGCGAAGTCCAGGGCGAGGAAGGTATACCACAGGTCGAAGAGATTGCACAGCCAGGTCAGCACGCGCAGGAAGATCAGGCCGGGGCTGTGGCGGGGCGGTTGTCCGCCGCTTTGCTTCATGGGGTTGGGTCGCCTCGCTTTCATTGGAGGGAACCTCTAAGGAAGCACTGATTAAATGCGCCTGCGGCGGCTGACGGAACTTTTCCGCCAAAAGTGCGTTGCAAAAGTTTGAAACCGCAGCGTGAAGCAAATGTGCCGGGGGCACATTTGTAGCGTAGGCCGGCCAGCTGTGCTGGCCGGGTGACGGTTGCATACAGTATTCCTGCACTTTTTGCGATGGGCATGGCCTATCGGCCATCGCCCCC
>JAJPXI010000180.1 GCA_021205585.1 Oscillospiraceae bacterium | reverse complement strand
GGGGTACGGGGCCATGCTGTGCTTTGTCCTCCAGATGGAGGGGATGCGCTGCTTTTCCCCCAACGACGAGACCGACCCCGCCTTTGGCGCGGCCCTGCGCCGGGCCGCCGGGGCCGGGGTAGACCTGCTGGCCCTGGAGTGCCGGGTAACGCCGGAGACACTGCGCGTCCTCCGCCCGGTTCCCATCCGGTTTTGAAGAGGCTGTTGTGAAAGCGAAAAAAAGATGGTATAATAGCCGCAAAGCGGCTATTATGATTTTCACGGCCATGCCGCCGAAGGCGGCATATGGCCAATTATACCACATCCGCTTCGCGAATGTGGTATAATAGCCGCAAAGCGGCTATTATACTTTCACAGCCATGCCGCCGAAGGCGGCATATGGCCAATTATACCGCATTTGCTTTGCAAATGTGGTATAATAGCCGCGAACATGTTTTCCATATAATCAGCCATGCAGCTTAAGAACAGGAATAGATTGAAAGAAAGAAAACCGGAGGCCCCGGTGCAAAGGCGCGGCATGGGATCGGGGCTGTGGGCATATCATTTCAAAAACGGACGCTTTTGCGGGAGGCGGTGGCTTTCGGCAGCGAAACAGCGAGGTGTGCTATGAAAATCGTCGTATTGGCCGGCGGGCTTTCGCCGGAGCGGAACGTGTCCCTCTCCACGGGGACGATGGTGACTGAGGCTCTGCGGCAGCTGGGCCATCAGGCGGTGTTGATTGACCTGTTTTTCGGCCTGGAGGGCTGGCAGGGCGCGCCGGAGGACTGCTTTTCCCTGCCCTCCCTGACCGGGGAGGATGCCCGGCGCGTCAGCGCCCAGGCCCCCGATTTGGAGGAAGTCCGCGCCCTGCGCCAGGATCGGAGCGCCAGCCAGTTCGGCCCCGGCGTGCTGGAGCTGTGCCGCATGGCGGATGCGGTGTTTTTGGCCCTCCACGGCGCCTGCGGGGAGGACGGACGGGTGCAGGCCGCCCTGGATTTGCTGGGCGTGCCCTACACCGGCTCCGGCTATCTCGGCTCGGCCATCGCCATGGACAAGGATTTGACCAAACGCCTGACGGCCGGCCTGGTGGACACCCCCGCATGGAGTACGGCGGAGTACGGCGAGGACATAGACGCGCTTGTGGAGCGGGCCAAGCTGCCCCTGGTGGTCAAGCCGGTGGCCGGGGGTTCCTCCATCGGCGTGTCCATCGCACACAGCGCCGGGGAGCTGCGCGCTGCGCTGGAGTGGGGGCTGGTGCCCGGAGGCCGGGTTGTGCTGGAGCAGTATATTCGGGGCAGGGAAATCCAGGTGGGGATTCTGGATGGCCAGGCCCTGCCCGCCATTGAGATTATCCCCAAAACCGGCTTTTACGACTACGAAAATAAATACCAGCCCGGCGCGGCGGAGGAGCGCTGCCCGGCGGACATCCCGCCCCAGGCCGAGGCCCGGCTGGCTCAGGCCGCCCTGGCGGTGTACAGCGCCCTGGGACTGGAGGTCTACGCCCGTGCGGATTTTATTCTGGACGGGGAGGGGACACCCTGGTTTCTGGAAATCAACACCCTGCCCGGCATGACCCCTACCAGCCTGCTGCCCCAGGAGGCGGCGGCGGCGGGAATCGGCTACAACCAGCTGTGCCAGCGCATTCTGGACGTGTCCCTGAACGCCCGGCGGCGGGAGAGGTGAGCCGATGGAGCCGATTACACTGCGGGAAATTTTGCAGGCGGTGGACGGCCGCCTGTTGGGGGAGGACGTCCCCCTGGAAACTGCCGTGAACCGGGTGGACACCGACAGCCGGAACATCCATCCCGGCTCCCTGTTCCTCCCCCTGGTGGGGGAGCGATTCGACGGCCACGACTATATCCGCCAGGCCCTGACGGACGGGGCCGCCGGCTGTCTGACCGACCGGGAACCGGAGGATTGCATACCGGGGAAGTTTTATATCCAGGTAGGCGGCACTCAGCGGGCTCTGCGGGATTTGGCCAGATGGTACAAGTCCCGGTTCCCCATCCCCTTTATCGCCATCACCGGCAGCGTGGGAAAGACCACCACCAGGGACATGGTGGCCGCCGTGCTGGGGGAGCGGTACAGGGTGCTGAAAACCCAGGGGAATTTCAACAACCAGGTGGGCCTGCCCCTGACCCTGCTGCGCCTGGAGCGCAGCCACGAGATCTGCGTGCTGGAGATGGGCATGAACCACACGGGGGAAATCGACTACCTCTCCGCTATCGTGGAGCCGGATGTGGCCGTCATCACCAACGTGGGGGACGCCCACATTGAAAATTTAGGCAGCCGGAAAAACATCTTACAGGCCAAGTGTGAAATTTTTCACCATATGAAGCCGGAGGGCCTGGCGGTGCTCAACGGGGACGACGAGCTGCTCGTCACCCTGCGCCAGACCCTGAAGCGCCCCATCCTGTGGTGCGGCAGGGACAGCGCCTGCGACTTCCGGGCTGCCCATGTGGAGAGCGACGGGGAGCGGCTGATTCGCTGTAAAGTAACTACGCCTGACAGCTCCTTTGATTTGGAGATTCCCGCCCTGGGCCACCACATGATTTACCCGGCCCTGACCGCCCTGGCCATCGGGCGGCATTTCGGCCTGACAGAGCAGGAGATGGTGCGGGGAGTGCGCCACTTCGCCCCCACCAAAATGCGCATGAATATCCTGCGCCGGGGGGAAGGCATAGTCATCCTGGACGACGCCTACAACGCGAACCCCCAGTCCGTCCGGGCGGCCCTCCAGGTGCTGGCCGACAGCAGGGGGAAGCGGAAAGTGGCCGTTTTGGGAGATATGCTGGAGCTTGGCCCCCTGGCCCCCGCCCTGCACGGGGGAATCGGGGAGTTCGCCGCCCAGAGCGGCGTGGACTGCCTGGTCTGCGTGGGCGAGCTGTCCAGGTATATCGCCGACGCCGCCGGGGAGGGCGGCATGAAGGAGGTCTACTGGCGGCCCAACAAAAAGGAGGCCCTGGCCGTGCTGGAGCAGGTGGTCAAGCCGGACTGCACCGTGCTGGTCAAAGCCTCCAGGGGCATGGCCTTTGAGGAGATCGTCAGCTTCTTAAAAGAGCATACTTCGGATGGGCCGCCGTCAGGGGCGCAGTAGCGCCGCCAGGGTTTCGGTGAAGGGCGGCCCGGCCACCCCCCGCTCAGTGATGACGCCGGTCAGCAGGGCGTGGGGGGTCACGTCGAAAGCCGGGTTATATACCGGCACGTCCGCCGGGGCGATCTGCACCCCCTGAAGGGTGCGTAGCTCTTCGGCGGGGCGCTGCTCGATGGGAATGCCCCCGCCATCGGGCAGGGACGGGTCGATGGTGGAGCGGGGCAGCACTGCGTAAAAGGGCACGCCGTGGTAGCGGGCGTTGACGGCCAGGGAGTAGGTGCCGATTTTGTTGGCGAAGTCCCCGTTGGCCGCCATACGGTCGCAGCCCACCAGAACCAGGTCGATTTTTCCCTGGGCCATCAGGGAGGCGGCCATGCCGTCCCCGATGAGGGTGGTGGGAACGCCGTCCGCCAGCAGTTCGTAGGCGGTCAGCCGTGCCCCCTGGAGCAGGGGGCGGGTCTCGTCGGCGTACACCATGTCCACCTTTCCCAGCCGGTGGGCCGCCCGCACCACCCCCAGGGCGGTGCCGAAGCCGCCGGTGGCCAGGGCCCCGGCGTTGCAGTGGGTCAAAATGCGGGCGTGTTCCGGCACCACCGCCGCCCCCAGGCGGCCCATGGTCTCGTTCTGCGCCGCGTCCTCCCGGTGGAGGGCCTGGGCCTGCGCGGCGAGTTTGGCCGGGTCGCCCCCGCACTGCCGGGCGGCAGTCTCCATGCGATCAAGGGCCCAGAACAGGTTGACCGCCGTGGGGCGGCTGGCGGCCAGCTCCGCTTTTGCCTGGGCTAAATCCTCCCCTTTCAGGGCGGCCAGGCAGTAGCCGTATGCCGCGGCGATGCCGATGGCCGGAGCCCCCCGCACCACCATGGCGCGGATGGCCTGGGCCACCTGGCGGAAATCTGTGTAAACCCGCCAGCACTCCTGGGCGGGAAGCATGGTCTGGTCGAGCAGGGCAAGGGAATCCCCCTGCCAGCGGATGGCTTCCATGGGCGTTCGCTCCTTTGTATTTTATTGCTTTCATTGTAACACATGGGGAATCGGGTGACAAGGGTATGATTGAACTTTCCGTGTCCGGCCTGAGCAAGGGCTTTCAGGTGGGAGAACAGATATTGAACGGCCTGACCTTCCAGGTGGACACGGGGGAGCGGGTGGGCTTGCTGGGAAAAAACGGCGCGGGCAAGACCACTCTGTTTCGCATCCTGACCGGGGAATTGGAGCCGGACGAGGGGGAGGTGACCATCTCCCCAGGCCGCCGGGTGGGCT
Organism: Oscillospiraceae bacterium; assembly: GCA_021205585.1. Taxonomy (GTDB): domain Bacteria; phylum Bacillota; class Clostridia; order Oscillospirales; family Oscillospiraceae; genus JAJPXI01. Next base: position 3,549 of record JAJPXI010000180.1, on the reverse strand, counting down.
TGATTTCCCAGATTCCTGTCTACCCGGAGAGCTACACGGTGGAGACGGTGCTGCGCACCGCCTTTCGCCGCCTGGAGGACATGAAGGAGCAGCTCCAGCGGCTGGAAAAGCAGATGGAGCGGGGGGAGGCCGGCCCCGATGTGCTCAACCGGTACGATACCCTCTCCGCCGCCTTTCAGTCCGGCGGGGGGTATGATATGGAGACCGCCCTGAACAAGGTGTGCGGCGGCCTGGGGCTGGACGGCGAAATGCGCGCGCGGCCCTTCAGCGCCCTGTCCGGCGGGGAGCGCACCCGCATCAACCTGGCCCGGCTGATTTTGGAGGACACGGACATCCTGCTCCTAGACGAGCCCACCAACCATCTGGATTTGCGCGCTACCGAGTGGCTGGAGGACTATCTGGAGCAGTTTCACGGCACTGTGCTGGCCATCTCCCACGACCGCTGGTTCCTTGACCGGGTGGTCAAACGCATTGTGGAGCTGCGGGAGGGCCGGGCCGAGATGTACCCCGGCAATTACAGCTTTTATGTCCAGGAGCGCCAGCGCCGGGAGCAGGAGCGCCTGCGGCAGTATGAAAAGGAGCGCGCGGAGATCCAGCGCCTGGAGGAGACCGCCCGGAAGATGCACGAGCACAACACGGAGCACCTGCACAAGCGGGCCTTCTCCATCGAAAAGCGCATCGAGCGCCTCCGAACCGCCGACCGCCCCGCCCGCCGCCGGGCCATGAAGGCCGCCTTCGGGGAGCGGGAGTTTCACGGCGATTTGGTTTTTGAGGTCAATGACCTGAGCAAGGGATTTGAAGGCCGTACCCTGTTTTCCGGCGTCAGCCTGGAGCTGACCGGCGGGGAGCGGGTGGCCCTGCTGGGGGACAACGGCGCGGGGAAGTCCACCTTCTTAAAGCTGCTCCTGCGGGAGCTGGAGCCGGACGGGGGGAATGTCCGCTTCGGCCCGTCGGTCAAGGCGGGCTATCTGCCCCAGCTTGTGGAGTTCGAGCGCCCGGAGCGCACCCTGATGGATACCATGCTCTATGAGACCAACTGCTCCGCCCAGGCCGCCAGAGACCGGCTGGGGGCCTTCCAGTTCCGGGGGGAGGACGTGTTCAAGCCGGTGTCGGCCCTGTCCGGCGGGGAGCGCAGCCGCCTGCGCCTGTGCATTTTGATGGGGCAGCAAATCAACCTGCTGATTCTGGACGAGCCCACCAACCATCTGGACATCGACTCGCGGGAGTGGATTGAGTCCGCCCTGGAGGACTATGGGGGCGCTCTGCTCTTTGTCTCCCACGACCGGTATTTCATCCGCCGTTTCGCCAGCCGAGTCTGGATGCTGGAGGGCGGGGAAATCCAGGATTACAGGGGGACTTATGACCAGTATCTGCAATTTCTGGCCCGCCGGGCCCTCCAGCCGCCCAAGGCCCCGCCGGAAAAGAAAGAAAAGCCCAAGCGCCCCGGCGGCACCAAGCCGCTGGAAAAGCAGCTGGCCGCCGCCGAGCGGGAAGTGGAGCGGGCGGAAAAGCGCATGGAGGAATTGACCGCTGAAATGGAACAGTTCGCTTGCGACTATGTGAAGCTCCAGGAGCTGGGACAGCGGCGCCAGGCCCTGGAGGAGGAGCTGTCCGGCCTGTACGCCGCCTGGGAGACCCTGGCGGATCAGCTGGAACAGGCTCGGAAATGAGCGCGTATACGAAAAAGCACCCCCGCCGCCTCCTGCGGGCCGTCCTGATTTTGATTGCAGCCGGGGCGCTGTGCTACGGGGCGCTGCTGGCCGCCGTGCTGTGGAACAGCCGGGACAGTTTGCAGGGGGAGCCATCGGTGGTGGTCATCTTAGGCTGCCAGGTCAACGCCAACGGGCCGTCCATCCTGCTCCGGGACCGGCTGGACACCGCCCTGGACTACCTGCTGAAGTACCCGGAGACGGCGGTGGTGGTCTCCGGCGGCCAGGGGGAGGACGAGCCGGTCTCCGAGGCCCAGGCCATGCGGGATTATCTGGTGGAGCATGGAGTGGACGCCGGGCGCGTCTTCCTGGAGGAGCGGTCGGGCAGTACCCTGGAAAATCTGGTTTACACCAGACAGCTATTGGAGGACGAGGGGTACGACATCGCCGGGGACATTCTTGTGGTGTCCAACGGGTTCCACCTGACCCGGGTCAGGCTGCTGTGGGGACGGGTGTTCGGCAGCACGGAGCGGCTGTCCACGCTGGCCGCCCCCTCCAGCCACCTGCCCTCCCGCTTGAAAATGTATGTCCGGGAGCCGCTGGCGCTGCTGCACTCCCTGGGGTTTGACTGGCCGACGGAGGATTGAGAGGCTATGATGCTGGAACAGTTACAGGACATTGAACATAAATATCAGGCCCTCCAGGCCCGGCTCAGCGCCCCGGAGACCTACGGGGATCCGGCCCTGGTGGCCCGGCTCAACCGGGAGGAACGGGAGCTGGCCCCCGTGGCGGAGGCTTACCGGGCCTGGCAGGGGCAGAAAGAGCGTCTGGCCCAGGCGGAAGGGCTGTTGGGAGATCCGGAACTGGGGGAAATTGCAAAGGAGGACGCCGCCCTGGCCCGGCAGGAACTGGAGGAGCTGGAGCGGCGGATGAAGCTGCTGCTGCTGCCCTCCGACCCCGACGACGGCAAAAGCGTCATTCTGGAGCTGCGCGCCGGAGTAGGAGGGGAGGAGTCCGCCCTGTTCGCCCATTCCCTGTACCGGATGTACTCCATGTATGCCGACGCCAAGGGCTGGCGCTGCGAGGTGGTCAGCGCCAACGAGACCCAGCTAGGGGGCGTGAAGGAGCTGGTCATGACGCTGGAAGGGGCGGGGGCCTACGCCCGGCTGAAATTCGAGTCGGGGGTTCACCGGGTTCAGCGGGTGCCGGAAACCGAGTCCGGCGGACGGATTCACACCTCCACAGTCACGGTGGCCGTGCTGCCCCAGGCCGACGAGGTGGACTTCCATCTCAACAGCGCCGACATTGAGATGCAGGTGTTCCGCTCCTCCGGGGCAGGGGGCCAGCACATCAACAAGACATCCTCCGCTGTGCGCCTGATCCACCGGCCCACGGGCACGGTGGTGGAGTGCCAGCAGGAGCGCAGCCAGTTCCAGAACCGGGAAAAGGCCATGCAGCTGCTGCGCTCCCGGCTGTACGAGGAGCAGCTGCGCCAGCGGGACGACGCCATCGCCAGCCAGCGCCGCAGCCAGGTGGGGGCGGGCATGCGCAACGAGCGCATCCGCACCTATAATTTCCCCCAGGGCCGGGTGACTGACCACCGCGTCGGTCTGACCCTGTACCGGCTGGAGGCCGTGCTGGACGGGGATTTGGACGAACTGATTGACGCGCTGGTGACCGCCGACCAGGCCCGGCGGCTGAAGGACGGCGAGACATGAATACCCTTCGCCTGACAGGGGAGGACGTCAGCCGGGCCTCGGCGCTGCTGCGCGCCGGCGGCCTGGTGGGCCTCCCCACCGAGACGGTCTACGGCCTGGGGGCCAACGGCCTGGACGCCGGGGCGGTGGGGCGCGTTTTCCAGGCCAAGGGCCGCCCCCAGGACAACCCCCTGATTCTGTAC
>JAJPXI010000248.1 GCA_021205585.1 Oscillospiraceae bacterium | reverse complement strand
CTTTTGTCGCAAAATTTCTCGCCATCCGCTCTTGCCGATTGAATCAGTCCTTCCCCAGAAATGGATTTCCGCGCTATCCCAGCGGATTGCAGTTGCCGCAGGGGGTGTACCCGGCGTCCAGGGCCTGCTGGACGTCGGAGAAATAGACCCGGTTTTCCTCGGCGGGCAGGTTGGCGCAGGTGTCCAGGTGGAACACATGGGAGTTCAGGTTCCCGATGTACGCCGTCACCTCCGTTTCCGCCGCCGTTCCCCGGCCATAGGTGGGGGAAACAGCCTTTTCCGTGGTGAAGGTGACGGTTTCCCCGTCGCTGAAAGCCACGATGGTGCCCTGCTGATCGGTGCGGTAGACGGTCGCGCCCGCGTCGTACAACCGGCTGGTCACCTCCTGGTGGGGGTGGCCATAGCTGTTCCCCTCCCCGCAGGAGATGACGGCGTACTCCGGCATGACCTGGCGCAGGAAAGTGTAGCTGGTGGAGGTGCTGCTGCCGTGGTGCCCCACCTTCAGCACGGTGGCCTCCAAATCGCATCCGTCCTCCAGCAGATCCGCCTCGGCGTCGGACTCCATGTCCCCGGTGAACAGGAAAGAGGTCTCCCCGTAATCCACCCGCAGGACGATGGAGGTATTATTCACCTCCTCGTACTCCCGCCGTGGGCCGAGGACGGTCACAGAGGCCCCGCCCAGGGAAAAGCCGCTGTCCGCCTGAGGGACGGTAATCTCCAGGCCCTGGGCCTGGGTGTACTTGACGAAATTGGAGAAGGCGGCGGAGTCGGCCCAGGTCACGGGGGCCAGCACGCAGTCCACCGCGCAGGTGTTCAGCGGCCCGGACAGCCCGCCCACATGATCCTCGTGGGCGTGGGTGCACACCATGTACGCCAGTTCCTCCACCCCCTGGGCCTGCAAATAGGACACCACCAGGCTGCTGTCCGCCACATTGCCCCCGTCGATGAGCATGGCCTCTCCCTCGCACACCAGCAGGGCGCAGTCGGCCTGGCCCACGTCGATAAAATGCACTGTCAGCCCGTCCCCGGACTCGGCGCTTTCGGTTTCACCTTCGCCCTGCCAGAGGGCCTCCCAGTCCTGGCAGCCCCCCAGCAGCAGCGCCCACAGGCACAGCGCCAGTGCCGCCGCCCGCCTTGCTTGATTCATTCCCATTTTCCCCTGCGGATTGCCGGTTACGGAATCAGCCAGGCGTAGTCCTGCCGACAGTCGATCACATAGTCCGCATAGACGGTATCGCCCTCAATCTGAAAAACCAGAATATACCGCTTTTCAAATAAAAGAAAACGGTAGTCCGAAATAAAATCCCCGGCGAGCCGGGGACACCTGTGGGGCATCTCCTCCAGAGAGCTGGCCGCCGATTCAAACGCCGCCGTCAGCCGCCGGGCGGCCGCCGGACTGACCCGCGCCAAAAACGCCGCGTGGGAAACCAGCATCTGCGCGTCCCGCTCTGAGACGACGACGCGGTATTTATTCCGCGTCCCCATCGTCCGCCGCCTTTTGAATCGCGCCGCGCATCATAGCGGCGACCTGCTCCACAGTGTAGCCCCGGCTTCCGGCCGCCCGGCTTTCCTCCACAGCCAGAAGCTCCTCCCGGAGCTTCAGCATTTTTTCCCGCCGCTCGTAGGTTTCCAGATCCATGACCACCAAATCGCCCTCGCCGTTTTTCGTCAGGAAAACCGGCTGGCCGGTGCTTTTGCACAGGCTGGCGATTTCATTGTAATTCTGGCGGATGGCCGCAGACGGACGGATATTCATAAAAAAGCCCCCTGATAGTAAAATTCTAATATAATTATATCTGATGGATAGCACCACGTCAACCTGTGATGTCCATGGAATCAAAAATGCCCGTCCCTTTTGTCAAGAGAAAAGCCCCCGGCGCATACCATGGAACGAGGTGAAGCGACCATGGACTTAAAGCAAAATCAGATTACCCTTGGGGAACTGCTGAAAAACCCCGGCGCGCGGGCCCTTTTGACCAGGCGGTTTCCCAAACAGATGCGCAGGCTGCCCCCCGCGGGCCCGGCCCAGACCGTGACGCTGGAGCAGCTGCTGGCCTTCCTGAAGCCCTATGTGCCGGAGAAGATTCTCCGGGACACCCTGGCGGAGCTGAAGCAGCTGCCGTAGCGCCCATTCAATCTTTTTTCGTCCCCTCCCGGTTCCGGAGGGTGTGGTGGAGCTTTTCAAAGAGGATCTTCTGTTCCTGGTACAGCCCGCTGTAGCCGGAGAGCATGTAGGACACCCCGATGGCCACGGCGAACAGCACGAACGCCTGGCCGGAGAACAGGCCGTCGCTGGTGCAGAACAGCTCCAGGGCCAGCAGCAGGGAGGCCATCGGGCAGTTGGTCACGCCGCAGAACAGCCCGGCCAGCCCCACCCCCGCGCCGAAAGAGGCGTCCAGCCCCAGCAGGGGGGCCACGGTGCAGCCGAAGGTGGCCCCGGTGAAGAACACGGGGACGATTTCGCCCCCCTTGAAGCCCGCCCCCAGGGTAACGGCGGTGAACAGGATTTTCAGCGCGAAGGCCTCCGGCCTGGCCTGGCCGGTCAGGGCGGAGGACAAAACGGACGCGCCCGCGCCGTTGTAGTCGTAACTGCCGGGATTCCACAGCCAGACCGCACAGGTCAGGACGATTACCAGCGCCCCGCCAACAGCCGCCCGGAGCAGCTTGTTGGGCAGCAGCCGCTGGTATAATCGCGAGGCGGTATGCATGGCCTGGCAGAACACCACCGACAGCAGGGCCAGCAGGATTCCCAGGGCCACCATCTGAATCAGGGACAAAGGGGACAGGGAGGGGACGCCGGACAGGGAGAAGGAGGTGGCAGGTACCTGGAACAGCTGGGCCGTCAGCAGCCCCACGGCGGCGGACAGGATGCAGGGGATCAGGGCGGCGTAGTCCATCATGCCCACGCTGACCACCTCCATGGCGAACACAGCCGCCGTCAGGGGGGTGCCGAACAGGGCGGAAAACCCGGCGGCCATGCCGCACATGGTCATAATTTCCCGGTCTTCTTCATCCAGGAGCAGCCGCCGGCCCAGCCAGGAAGAGATGGAGCCGCCAATCTGCAAAATGGCCCCCTCCCGCCCGGAGGAGCCGCCGAACAGGTGGATCAGCATGGTGGAGACAAACACCAGCGGCGCGGTGCGCAGGCGGAGGCTTTCGTCCTCCCGGACGGCGGCCAGGACGAAGTTGGTGCCCCGGTCCCGCTCCATCCCGCACAGGCGGTACAGCAAAACGATGGCGACGCCCCCCGCAGGCAAAAGCAGCAGCAGCCAGGGGTGGGCCAGCCGCAGCCGGGTGACAAACTGAAAGGTATAGTAAAACCCTGCGCCGACCGCCCCCACCACCAGGCCCACCCCGGCGGCCAGGGCCAGCCAGCGCAGGAAGTACAGCGGGCCGCCCTGCCGCAGACGGTCTAAGAGTTCCTTTGGCTGTTGCATATCCGATCCTCTCCCGGCCCGCCGGAGCGTCTCTCCGGCGGCGTTGATTGTGCTTTTTCGACATTCATCAAGATTATAGCAGAAAATCCCGCCGCCGGAAACAGCTTTTTGATGTATTTTTAGAAAAAGTTTGGTATAATTTTAGGCGTGGCCGGTTGGCAGGCCGCGCAATCTTATGTATTTTGGGGAGGGATGCTCCTTGTCGGAGGACCCATTCTTACCGCAGCTGTTGCTTTTGCTGATTCTAATTGTATTCAACGCCCTGTTTGCCGCCGCAGAAATCGCCGTCATCTCCCTGTCGGAGCCAAAGCTGCGCAGGCAGGCCGAGGAGGGGGATAAGCGCAGCGCTCGGCTGCTGAAGCTGGTGCGCAACCCGGATCGGTTTTTGTCCACCATCCAAATCGGCATCACCCTGGCCGGGTTCCTGGCCTCCGCCTTCGCCGCCGACGGGTTTTCCGACCGGCTGGTGGCCTGGCTGGTGGAGGACTGCGGCGTGCGCTTCCTGCCGGAGAGCACGCTGAACGCTCTGGCCGTGGTGGCCATCACCCTGATCCTCTCCTTCATCACCCTGGTGTTCGGGGAACTGGTGCCCAAGCGCCTGGCCATGAAGCGCCCGGAGCGGGTGGCAAAGGCCACCTGCTGGCTGGTGGGGGCGCTGTCGGCGGTGTTCCGCCCGGCCATCTGGCTTTTGTCCAGAACCACCAACGGCATCCTGCGCCTGCTGCGGGTGGATCCGGCGGAGCAGGGCGAGGAGGTTTCGGAGGACGAGATTCGCATGATGGTGGACATCGGCGAGGAAAAGGGCGCGATTGAGGCCAACGAAAAGGAGATGATTGAAAACATCTTCGACTTCAACAATACCACCGCCGAGGACGTGATGACCCACCGCACCGACATGGTGATGATCCAGATAGAGGACGCCCCGGAGGAGATACTCTCCGTCATGGAGAGCTCCGGCCTGTCCCGCTTCCCGGTCTACCGGGAGAACGCCGACGACATCGTCGGCACCCTGAACACCAGGGATTATCTGTTCAACACCCAGCGCAAACGCCCCCTGGCCCTGGAGGAGCTGCTGCGCCCGGCCTATTTTGTGCCGGAGTCGGTGCGCACCGACGTGCTGTTCCGGGATATGCAAAGCCGGAAGGTACATATCGCCATCGTGGTGGACGAGTACGGCGGCACCTCCGGGCTGGTGACCATGGAGGACTTATTAGAGGAAATCGTGGGGAACATCTACGACGAATTTGACCCCCAGGACGAGCAGGACATCACCCAGCTGGAGGAAAATCTGTGGCGGGTGGCCGGCTCCACGGAGCTGGAGCAGCTGGCCGAGGCCCTGGACATGGAGCTGCCGGAGGACGAGGAATACGGCACCCTTGGGGGGCTGGTGTTCTCCCGGCTGTCCCTGATTCCGGAGGATGGCAGCCGCCTGGAGGTGGACGCCTGCGGGCTGCACATCCAGGTGGAGGAGCTGTCCGACCGCCGGGTGGAGTGGGCCCTGCTGTCCAAGCTGCCCCCGGAAAAAGCCGGGGAGGAATGACCGCCCCGACCGAGCATATACAAGGAGTACACATATGAAAAACGACAACGCCTCCCCCATGGCCTACTGTGAATACGACGCGCAGATTGCAAATTCCATGCCCTACTACCGGGAGTTTCTCGCGCAGATTCTGGACATTGTGCAGCAGCGGGGCCTGGCGGAGGGGGAGTGGCTGGATCTGGGCTGCGGCACCGGCAGCCTGGCGGCCCTGGCCCACGGGCGGTTTCCCCAGGCGCGCTTTACCCTGGCCGACCCCTCGGAAAATATGCTCAAGCTGGCCGGGGAGAAGCTGGCCGGCCTGGACGCGGACTATCTCTGCGCCGGTTCCGAGGAGCTGCCCGCCTTCCCAGGCCGCTTTCAGGTCATCACCGCCGTCCAGTGTCACCACTACCTGCGCCCGGAGGGGCGGGAAAAGGCGGTGCAAACCGCCTTTGTGTCCCTGAAGGACGGGGGTATCTTTCTGTATTTTGAAAACGTCGTGCCGGAGGAGGAGGCCCTGCTGGAGTTTGAACTGCGCCGCTGGGCCCGCTACCGGGTGGAGCACGGCTTTCCCGCCGACGGGGTGGAGGACTTCCTGGCCCGGTGCGGGGTCAATTACTTCCCCATCTCCGTCCCCGCCCACCTGGACCTGCTGCGCCGGACGGGGTTCCGGCACACGCGGGTGTTCTGGCAGAGCTACCTCCAGGCGGGCATTTACGCAATCAAATAACAGAAAAACTCGCCGGATACGAAAATTCAATTTTGAAAAATGAAGTCATGGCCGGGAACCGCCCCCGAAGGTATTAGAAAAACATTCCCGCATCCCTCCCCAGCGGGCGCACCTATGTGTGCGCCCGTGACGGTTGCATACTCCAGCTCTTTTCGATAGTGGGGGCAGCATATTGATGGCAAAATTGATTTTCGTGCCCGCCGGGGGGGCCTGCACTGCCCTCCGGCGGGTTTTCGGCTATTGGGACATCATCAGGTAGATATTCAAATCCACCGCCTCCGAAATGCCGTCGATGACGCCGCTGTTGGAGTACTGCCACATGGAGAAGTGGTAGTAAAAGCTGGGGCTGTCCGCGTACTCCGACAGCCAGAAGCCGTACTCCCTCAGCTGGGTCAAATCGTAGCTGATATAGCCCAAATCCACATAAAAATAGACCATGGCCTGACAGCCGCCCTCCTCCACCGCGGCGCAGAAGGCGGCGGCGAACCGGGTCAGCTCCTCGCTGGACACCCCATCGGTGCGGGCCTCGGCATCGGAGATGTACTCCCAGTCGAAGGCCACGGGCAGCGTGACGTCATAGCCGTCGATGGCCTCCAGGACAAACGCCGCCTCCTCCCGGGCCTCCTGCACGGTGACGGCCTGGGAGAAGAAGTAGACCCCCACCTGCAGCCCGGCCTCCAGGGCACCCTGGATATTTTCCTCAAAGCGGCTGTCCAGGTTCAGTGAGCCGGTCTCGTAGCCCCGGAAGCCCGCCCGCAGCATGACGAACTCCACCCCGGCGGCGGCCACCTTCTGCCAGTCCACCTCCCCCTGATGGGCGGAGATATCGATGCCCGCCATGGAGACGTAGCCCTCCCCCTGGTAGCTGCACAGCCCGGACTCGTCAAAGACGAACAAATCGCCGTCATACTCGTTGACCGCCAGGGAGGACTGGATGGGCAGCGTCTGATTCCCATAGGTCAGCGTGTCCTCCTGAGAGGGAGCCGTCTCCTGTTCCTCCTGTTCCTCCCCCGTCCCGCAGGCGCAGAGAATCCCCAGCAGCAGGCAGAGCCCGAGGCCTGCTATTTTTATCCATTCCCTTCCTCTCACTGCGGTACCCCCTTTCGTCCGATACCGACAGGATACCACAGAATCCACTCCATGTAAACAAAAATTTTAAGGAAGGACTGATTCAATCGGCAAGAGCGGATGGCGAGAAATTTTGCGCCTTGTTCTGACGGAAATTTGACCTGCAATTTACTCTTGCCGCTCGGTGCAGTGTAGCCTTGACACCTGAGGGTAAAAAGGGGTACAATATACACTGCATAATAGGCGGGCTGTTTCGATCCGCCGCGCCCCGGTCAGGGGCGGCTTAAGGAGGTGCCTGGATGGCAAAGGTAAAGAAGCGGCCGGTGGCCCCCATTTACGCGGTGGCGGCGCTGTGGCTGGTGTGGGGCCTGTTTTTCCCCCTGCACACGGCGTTCCAGTTTGTCCTGGCGGCGGCGGCCTCGGCGGTGGTCTACTGTCTGGGCAGGCTGATCTGGCCGGCGCAGACCTATGAGATACCCGACCCGGTGGAGGAAAAGCCCAGGGAAGAGCCGAAGAAAAAGAGCACCGGCAACAAGGAAATTGACGATTTGATTGTCGAGCGGGATCGGGCGGTGGGGGAGATGCGCCGGCTGAACGACAGCATTAAAGACCCCACCATCTCCGTACAGATCGACCATCTGGAGGCCACCACCAAAAAGATCATCGCCCAGGTGGTGGAGCACCCGGAAAAACTGCCCCAGATTCGCCGGTTCATGAACTACTACCTGCCCACCACCCTGAAGCTGCTCAACGCCTACGACCGGATGGACGACGTGGGGGTGGACGGAGAGAACATCAGCGGCACCAAGGCCAAGGTGGAGCAGATGCTGGGCACCATCGTCCAGGCCTTCGACAAGCAGCTGGACGCCCTGTTCGGAGCGGAGGCCCTGGACATCTCCACCGACATTACCGTTATGGAGCAGATGCTGGCCCGGGAGGGATTGGGCGGCACGCAGATGCCCGAATAAAGAGAGGATGTGCCTGACATGAATGAAAACCTGGATATGACCCCTGAACTGACCCTGACCCCGGATCTGTCCGCCGCCCCCGCGGCCCCGGACTTTTCCGCCTCGGCCGCAGCCACGGCCGCGGCCGAGGCCATCCCCCTGACCCTGATGCCCAATATTTCCCC
>JAJPXI010000109.1 GCA_021205585.1 Oscillospiraceae bacterium | reverse complement strand
TGTCGCAAAATTTCTCGCCATCCGCTCTTGCCGATTGAATCAGTCCTTCCTTAGAGATTCCCTAAACAGAGATTGCGCCGGGGGAAACCCGGCGGAAAAGAGGAATCAACGTGAAAAAAGTCCTTGTGCTGGAAGACGAGGCCAACATCCGCAGCTTCGTGGTCATCAACCTGAAGCGGGCCGGGTACGACACCATCGAGGCCGAGACCGGGGAGCAGGCCCTGGAGCAGCTCCAGCGCCACCCGGACATCCGGGTGGCCCTGCTGGACATTATGCTGCCCGGCATCGACGGCTTTGAGGTCTGCCGCCGCATCCGGGCCGGCAACCTGAAGGTGGGAATTATCATGCTGACCGCCCGCACCCAGGAGATGGACAAGGTGACCGGCCTGATGACCGGGGCGGACGACTATGTGACCAAGCCCTTCTCCCCGGCGGAGCTGACCGCCCGGGTGGACGCCCTGTACCGCCGCCTGGGGGACGGGGAGGAGGAAACTGTCAGCCAGGACGAAATCAGCCGCCCCCCCTTCCTGCTGAATACCCGCAACCGCACCCTGAAGAAAAACGGCCAGCTGGTCAAGCTGACCCAGGTGGAGTACAATATTATGAAGCTGTTCATGGGCAACCCGGACAAGGCCATGTCCAGGGAGGAAATTCTGGAGAGCGTCTGGGGCCGGGACTACTTCGGCGAGGTGAAGATTGTGGACGTGAACGTCCGCCGCCTGCGGGTGAAGATTGAGGACAACCCCCAGGCCCCCCGGTTCATCACAACCGTGTGGGGTTACGGGTACAAGTGGAGCATATAGATACATAAATATCCAATTTAAGGAAAGGAGGAAACGGCATGGACGGCGCGCAGGAACGGGAAAAACGCCACGGCAGGCGCTTCAGCATCCGCCGCCAGTGGATGGGCACCATTTTGTCCACCACGGCGGTCATCCTGGTGGTGGCCGTGTCCGCCTTCTCCGTGGCCATGGTCAGCTATTACTACAACAGCGTATCCACCGGCCTGGAGAACACCGTGTCCTCCGCCGTGGATTTCCTAAGCAACTATACCAAGAGCGGGTACAGCTCCGCCGTGACCAGCTATGTCTCCAACTTTGAATATAAGGACTGCCTGGAGCTGCAGTTTTTAAGCCGGTATGGCAGCGTGCAGCAGTCCACCTCCGGCCTGACCGCCGGGGTCTACCCCGGCACCGCCGACATCACCGAGGCCATGTCCAGCGGACAGATCAGCACCTGGATTGGCCGGAGCCCGGACACCGGGGAGGCCATAATGGCAGTGTCCGCCCCGGTGGTCTACGGCGGCTCCACGGTGGGCATCATGCGGGTGGTCACCTCCCTGCGGCTGGTGAACCGGCAGGCCGTCGCCACCGTGGCGGCGGCGGTGGGCATCGCGGCGGGCATTCTGGGAATTATCTGCGTGTTGAACCTGTACTTCGTGCGCTCCATCGTGGGGCCTGTGGCCAAAATCACCGAAACCGCCAAGCGCATCGCCGGCGGCAGCTACGGCATCCAGATGGAGAAGGAACAGGACAACGAAATCGGGGACCTGACCGACGCCATCAACGATATGTCCATCAAGGTCATGCAGTCGGAAAAGACCCAGATGGAGTTTGTCTCCTCCGTGTCCCACGAGCTGCGTACCCCCCTGACGGCCATCACCGGCTGGGCGGAGACCATTATGAACGGCGAGGTGCAGAACGCCGGGGACGTGAAAAAGGGCATGAACATCATCGCCTCCGAGGCCCGCCGCCTGACCTCTATGGTGGAGGAGCTGCTGGAGTTCTCCCGCATCGCCGACGGGCGCTTCACCCTGTCGGTGGAGACCATGGACCTGAAGGCCGAGGTGGAGGACGCGGTGTACACCTACCGGGAGTTTTTCCGCCGGGAGGGCATCGCACTGAACTACGACGACCAGGCCCCCGACGAGCTGCTCCCCCCCATCAGCGGCGACCCACACCGCCTGCGCCAGGTGTTCTGCAACCTGCTGGACAACGCCTTCAAGCACGGCGGTTCCGGCAAGCGGGTGGACGTAACGCTGCGCCTGGAGGGGGACGAGGCGGTGGTCACCATCCGGGACTTCGGCCCCGGCATCCCGGAGGAGGAGCTGCCCCATGTGAAGTATAAATTTTACAAGGGCTCTTCCAAGGCCAGAGGCTCCGGCATCGGCCTGGCGGTGTGCGACGAGATCGCCGTGCGCCACGGGGGGACGCTGGAAATCAGCAACGCCGAGGGCGGCGGCTGCGCCGCCACCCTGCGGCTGCCCATCCACATCACAGCAACGGCAAGCGATTAAAGGAGACACTATGGCAAACAAGAAAAAAGAAAGCGCCTTTCGCACCACCATCGGCGGCCAGGCGTTAATCGAGGGCATTATGATGCTCGGCCCGGACAGGCGGGCCACGGTGGTGCGCAAAAGCGACGGGGAGCTGGAGGTCAAGGACGAACCCCGGAAGCTGGTGAAGGACAAATGCGCCGTTTTAGGCTGGCCCTTCATCCGGGGGGTGGTCAACTTTGGCAGTTCCATGGTCAACGGGGTGCGGGATCTGTTCTGGTCGGCGGACATGGCCGTGGACGAGGACGGAGAGGAGGAGCAGGCCGAGCCCTCCAAATTCGAGCAGTGGCTGGAAAAACACCTGGGCAGCGAAAAGGTCTACTCCCTGCTGGTGGGCGTGACTGCGGTAATCGCCATTTTATTCTCCGTGGCTCTGTTCTTCCTGCTGCCCACCTTTTTAGCGGGCATCTTCGACCGGTGGATTTCCCACCCCATCGTGCATAACCTGATTGAAGGGGCCATCCGCATTATTATCTTTATGTTATACCTGTATCTGATTTCCAAAATGAAGGATATGCGCCGGGTGTTCTCCTACCACGGGGCGGAGCACAAGACCATCTTCTGCTACGAGGCCGGGCTGCCCTTGACGGTGGAAAACGTCCGCGCCCAGCCCCGGCACCACCCCAGGTGCGGCACCAGCTTTCTGTTCGTGGTCATCGTGGTGGCCATTTTGGCCTCCAGCGTGGTGTTCACCTATGTGGACTGGTCCAACCTGTGGGTTCGCCTGGCCACCCATCTGCTGCTGCTGCTGCCGGTGGTGGCAATCAGCTACGAGTGCAACCGGCTGGTGGGCCGGTACGACAACGCCCTGACCCGCCTGCTGGTCAGGCCCGGCCTGTGGATGCAGAATTTCACCACCTTCGAGCCGGACGACTCCATGATCGAGGTGGGCATCAAGGCCCTGACCCTGGTGATTCCCGAGGAAAAGGGGAAGGACGCCTGGTAAAGCGGGAGTAATAACAGAGAGGGGGCGGCCCGATGGCGACTACCTATAACAATCTATACCTGGACGTGCGCCGCCAGCTGAAGGCGGCGGGGGTGGACAACGCCCAGGTGGAGGCGCGGGAGCTGGTAGGCTACGCGGCGGAAAAAACCAGGGAGGAGCTGCTCCGGGATATGCCCCTGTACGTCAGCGACCCGGTGGAAAAGCGGGTGCGGGACACGGTGGCGCGCCGCCTGGCCGGGGAGCCGGTGGCCTACATCATCGGGGAGTGGGAGTTTTACGGCCTGGAGCTGGACATCTCCCAGGACGTGCTCATCCCCCGCATGGACACGGAGCTGCTGGCCGAGCGGGCCATCCTGCTGGCCCGGCAGGCGGGGGAGGGAGCCAGGGTGCTGGATTTGTGCGCCGGCTCCGGCTGCGTGGGCCTGGCGGTGGCAGCCAACGCCCCGGACTGCTCCGTGGTGCTGGCCGACTGCTCCGAGGCGGCGGTGCGGGTGTGCAAGCAGAACATCCGCCGCTGCGGCCTGACTGCCCGGGCCGCCGCCGTGCTGGCCGACGCCCTGGAGCCGCCCCAGCCCAACCTGGGCAGCTTTCACATTCTGGCCTGCAACCCCCCCTACATCCCCACCGGAGACATCCCCGGCCTGGATGTTTCCGTCCGGGACTACGAGCCCCATCTGGCCCTGGACGGGGGGCCGGACGGCCTGGACTTCTACCGGGCTGTGACCGCCCGCTGGGGCAACGCCCTGCGCGCCGGGGGGGCGCTGCTGTTCGAGGTGGGAATCGGACAGATTGGCAAGGTGGAGCTGCTGATGATGGAGCACGGCT
The DNA here is from genome assembly GCA_021205585.1 of Oscillospiraceae bacterium. Taxonomy (GTDB): domain Bacteria; phylum Bacillota; class Clostridia; order Oscillospirales; family Oscillospiraceae; genus JAJPXI01. The sequence goes on along the minus strand of JAJPXI010000109.1, from coordinate 3,790 downwards.
TCAAAGACATCAAAACCTATCAGGACACCGCCGGCGTCTGGCGGGTGGTGGAGGCCACCGCCTGAACGGCGGACAGAAAGGAAGAGAATATATGGCAACGAAAGGAAAATCCCCCGTGGAGCCGGCGGCTCCCGCGACCGACAAGCAAAAGGCCTTGGAAAACTGCATGGCCCAGATTGAGCGCTCCTTCGGCAAGGGCTCCATCATGCGCCTGGGGGAGAACACCGACATTCTGGTGGACGCCATCCCCACCGGCTCCCTGTCCATCGACCTGGCCCTGGGCATCGGCGGCGTCCCCAGGGGGCGGGTGGTGGAAATTTACGGCCCGGAGTCCTCCGGCAAAACCACCCTGGCCCTGCACATCCTGGCCGAGGCCCAGAAGCGGGGGGGCGAGGTGGCCTTTATCGACGCCGAGCACGCCCTGGATCCCACTTACGCCCGGGCTGTGGGAGTGGACATCGACTCCATGCTCATCTCCCAGCCGGACACCGGGGAGCAGGCCCTGGACATCTGCGAAATGCTGGTGCGCTCCGGGGCCATCGACGTGGTGGTGGTGGACTCGGTGGCCGCCCTGACGCCCCGAGCGGAGATTGAGGGAGACATGGGGGACACCCATGTGGGCCTGCTGGCCCGGCTGATGAGCCAGGCCCTGCGCAAGCTGGCCGGTTCCATCTCCAAGACCAACTGCGTGGTCATCTTCATCAACCAGCTGCGGGAAAAGGTGGGGGTGATGTACGGCAACCCGGAGGTGACCACCGGGGGCCGGGCGCTGAAGTTTTACGCCTCCGTGCGCATCGACGTGCGCCGGATCGAGGCCATTAAAAACGGCTCTGAGGTGGTGGGCAGCCGCACCAGGGCGCGGATTGTGAAAAACAAGGTGGCCCCTCCCTTCCGGGAGGCAGAGTTTGAGATTTTCTACGGGCAGGGCATCTCCAAATGGGGGGAGCTGGTAGACCTGGCCGTCCGGCTGGACATCATCCAGAAATCCGGCTCCTGGTTTTCCATGGGGGAGACCCGCCTGGGCCAGGGCCGGGACGCGGTCAAGGCTTACCTCCAGCAAAACCCGGAGCTGGCCGCCGACATCGAGCAGCAGATTCGGGACAACTCCTTCCGGCTGATGAGCCGCCAGAGCCAGATTGCGGCCATGGCCGCGGGCCGGGCGGTGGACATCTCCGCCGAGGAATTTGAGGACGCGCGGCAGCCGTGAGAATCCTGGAGCTGAAGCCCAGTCGGGCCGCGGGCCGCTGGCAGGCCGTGCTGGAGGACGGCAGCAGCCTCCAGGTGGGGGAAAGCGAGGTGCTGGCCTTTTCCCTGTACGCCGGGCGGGAGCTGACCGACTGGCAGCTCAGGGAGCTGACCGACCAGGCCGGGCGCAGCCGCCGCCGGGAGCGGGCCATTGACCTGCTCTCCCGCAAGCCCCTGTCCCGCCGGGAGATGGCCGACCGCCTGCGCCGCTGGGGGGCGGACGAGGAGGAGACCCAGGCCCTGTGCCAGCGCATGGAACAGCTGGGCTACCTGGACGACGAGGCCTACGCCCTGCGCCTGACCCGCTATTACACCGGCAAGGGCTACGGGGTGCGCTACCTGCGGGAGGAATTTTGCCGCCGGGGGGTGCCCCGGCACCTGTGGGAGCGGGCTATGGAGGAGCTCCCCGACCCCGCCCCCTTCCTGGATGAATTTATTCGCAAGCGCCTGGGCGGGGCTCCGGCCGACGACCCCAGGGAGCTGCGCCGCCTGTCCGGCGCCCTGGAGCGCCGGGGCTTTGTCTGGAGCGATATTTCCGCCGCCCTGGACCGGTACCGCCGGGGGGAGGCCTGCCCCGCCGGGGAAGAAGGAGAGGAAGCTTGAAGGTTGCGTTTATTTCCCTTGGCTGCGCCAAGAATTTTGTCAATACCGAGCAGATGATGGCCCTGGTTCAACAGGCGGGCCACCAGCTGGCAGACGAGCCGGAGGGGGCCGACGCGGCGGTGCTGAACACCTGCGGCTTTATCGACAGCGCCAAAAGCGAGGCCATCGACCACATTCTCCAGCTGGCCCAGCTGAAGGAGCAGGGGAAGCTGGGCAAGCTGCTGGTCACCGGCTGCCTGCCCCAGCGCTACCAGACGGAGCTGCTGAAGGAGCTGCCGGAGGTGGACGGGGTACTGGGCACGGGCAGTTATCCCCAGATTGTCCCCGCCCTGGAGGCCCTGCTGGCGGGGGAGCGCCCGGCGGTTTTCGGGGACGTGGATCACACCCAGGAGGAACTGGCGCGCGCCCCCGCCGCCCCTCGGTACTCTGCCTACCTGAAAATCGCCGAGGGGTGCGACAACCGCTGCGCCTACTGCGTCATCCCCTCCCTGCGGGGCCGCTACCGCAGCCGCCCCATAGAGGGGCTGCTCTCTGAGGCGGAGGGGCTGGCCCGGGAGGGCTGCCGGGAGCTGGTGGTGGTGGCCCAGGACATCACCCGCTACGGCACGGATTTATATGGCCGCCGGGCCCTGCCGGAGCTGCTGGAGGGGCTGTGCCGCCTGCCTTTCCGCTGGATTCGCCTGCATTATTTATACCCCGACGAGCTGGATGACGCCATCCTTGACACCATCGCCGCCCAGCCGAAGATTCTAAATTATCTGGATATTCCCATCCAGCACATTGACGACGGCCTCCTGCGCGCCATGAACCGCCGGGGCACGGGGGCGGAAATCGAGGCCCTGTTTGAAAAACTGCGCCGCCGTCTGCCGGGGCTCGTGCTGCGCACCTCCATCATCGCCGGCCTGCCCGGAGAGGGGGAGGCGGAGTTTGAACGCCTGTGCGATTTTTTGCGCCGGGCCAAAATTCAGCGGGCGGGCATTTTCCCCTACTCCCCGGAGGAGGGCACCCCGGCGGCGGCCATGCCCAACCAGATGCCCCCGGAGACAGCCCAGCGCCGGGTGGAGCTGCTGGTGGATTTGCAGTCCCGCGTAATGGACGAGTTTAACGAAAGTCTTCTGGGCAGCACCCTGGAGGTACTGTGCGAGGGCTTTGACGGCGAAATGGGCTGCTGGCGGGGGCGCACCTGGGCCGACTCCCCCGACGTGGACGGCCACATCTACTTCACCGCCGCCGGCCGCCTGGCCCCCGGCCAGTTTGTCAACGTGAGCGTCACCGGCACAAGCGACGGGGATCTGACCGGCGAAATCGAGGAGTGAGTCCCATGAATACCGCCAATAAAATGACCCTGCTCCGGGTGGTTCTCATCCCGGTGTTCCTGATTCTTTTATATCTGAATTTTTCCGGCCACAAGCTGGCCGCCCTGGGGGTGTTCATCCTGGCCAGCCTGACAGACCTGGCCGACGGCTATGTGGCCCGCACATACGGCCAGGTGACCGACTTCGGCAAATTCATGGATCCCCTGGCCGACAAGGTGCTGGTGTGCGCCGCCATGGCGTGGTTCGTAGAGGCGGGGCAGATGGCCGCCTGGATGCTCCTGGTGGTTCTTGCCCGGGAGTTCGCCGTGTCCGGCCTGCGTATGCTGGCCGCCCCCAGGGGGGTGGTCATCGCCGCCGCCTGGTCGGGCAAGGTGAAAACCGCCTCCACCATGGTCTGCGTGTGCCTGATGCTTCTGCCCATCCCCGGCTGGCTGAACGCCCTGTGCCTGGCCGTGATTTTAGTCACCACCGTATGGTCCGGCGCAGAATATTTCATCCGCAACCGCGCGGTCTTTTCCGGCGGGATATAAGCGGATTTTTCTCAAAAGCAGAAGGGGACAGTGTAACCTTAAAGGAAGCACTGATTAAATGCGTCTGCGGCGGCTGGCAATGATTTTGCACAAGAG
>JAJPXI010000185.1 GCA_021205585.1 Oscillospiraceae bacterium | reverse complement strand
GAATGGCCCCGTCCAGGCAGACCACCGTGTCGGCGGCGATAATCAGCGCGTCCCCGCCGGCCAGCCGGGCGGCGGCCCGGGCCTTGCGCACTGACAACTGTTCCACCTGGAGGGCGGGGGCCAGCCCCGGCGTCAGGCTCTCGTCGGCGTTGGGAATCAAAACCTCAAATTGGGCGATGCCCATGCGCTCCAGCAGCTCCCGGCGGCGGGGGGAGCCGGAGGCCAGGATAATTTTCATTTTCCGGTTCCCCCGCATCCTTATTTGCCCGTGGAGCCGAAGCCGCCCCCGCCCCGCCGGGTTTCCTCCAGCTTCTCCACGGAAACCGCCCTGGCGTGGGCCACCGGCACGATGGCCATCTGGGCCACCCGATCCCCCGGCTGGATGGTATACGGGGTCTGGGACAGGTTGGTCAGGCCCACCTTGACCTCCCCCCGGTAGTCGCTGTCGATGACGCCCACCCCGTTGGACAGGCAGATCCCGTGTTTCGTCCCCAGGCCGGAGCGGGCGAAAATCAGGGCCATAAACTCCGGCCCCGGCAGGGCGATGGCGATGCCGGTGGGGATTGTGACCAGCTGGCCGGGGGAAACGGTCACGGCCTGGGGAATGCAAGCGGTCAAATCCATGGCGGCCGCGCCGTCGGTGGCATAGGTGGGCAGGGGGGCCTGGGGGGACAGCAGCTTCACATGAAATTCCATTTTATTCAACCTCCCGGTAATACAGTCCTCTTGTCAGCTCCTCCGGAACCCACTGGCCCTGGCCGCAGTAGCGCTGGAGCACCTGAACGCACTGCTGGGCGCTCTCCACCGTGAAGCGCAGGCGGGTAGCCCACAGGCCCAGGCGGCAGTAGTCCTGCTGCCGGTCGGCGAGGAACAAAACCTTGGCGTTTAATATCTCATTGCGGCATCCGGGGGCCTTGACCACCGGGAATCGGGTTCCCGTGCGGTCTACCAGGCTCTGGGGCTCCTGGCAGCCGCAGCGGCCCAGGTGATTTTCTATGACGCAGTGCTCGGTAATCATCAAAGGCAGCCGCCCGTAGGCCAGCATCTCCAGGGGCAGGGGCTTGGACAAATCCCGAATCTGGCTCAGGCGGCACTCAAAGGAGACGGTGGCCGAGAGAAAGCCCATGCGCTTAAGTTCCTTCAGCGTCTGGGCGTTCATCACCCCCAGGCCGAAGTCCCCCCGCAGGTTCATCCCCGCGTCCCGCACCGGGCGCACCAGACCCAGGGAGCCCACCAGGGCCTCGCGCACCCCGAAGGCGCGCGCCTGCTCCAGCTGGCGGCACAGCTTTTTCTTCTCGTTGTCCCACAATATTCTGGGCAGCACCGCCGCCACGGGGACGCCCGCGTCCAGGCAGGCCTTCACCGCGCCGGGCTGTTCCACCGCCTGGTCCAGCGGGAGGTAGACCAGCGCCGGGCCGGCCTCCAGCAGCTCCTGGGACAGCTGGCCGGCATGGGACAGGGAGAGGGTAATCTCCGGGGCCTGTTTCCGCCCCGGATAGCGCACCCCAGGCTGGAAGGGGGCGCGGCGGCGCTGGGGCGGCTGGGCCCGGCGCAGGGACAGCTCCTCCAGCGCCTGGCGGCGCAGGGCGTTCAGGCTGGCCGCGCTCAGGGACAGGCCGGGCTCCACATAGACCCTGGCCTGCTGGCAGCGGTAGGGGGTGCCGCCGGTTTTGGCCAGCTGAATCTGCACGTCCCGGCGGGTCAGTTCCTTCGTGCGGGCGTCCTCAGGGGGCGGGCCCTCCAGCGTGACCAGGTTGCCCCGGTCGTCCTCCACCCCCACCTTGGCGCTCTCTCCCCGGCAAAGCATGGCGTAAAAGGTCACGGGCACCCTGGGGTTCTCCCGGTTGCAGCGGGCCATGGCCTGGGTGAACAGTTCCTTCGGCTCCGCCTCCTTCTCCCGCACACCGAACATGGCCGGGCCCACCTGGCCGGTGAAATAGCCGTCGGTAAAGCCCTGGCGGGAAAAGGCGGCCCGGAGCTGCTCCAGCTCCTGGCCGGTGGGCGCCCGGTTTTCGTGAATCAGCCGGGCGTAAATGTTCGTCACCACCGCCACGTATTCCGGCCTGCGCATCCGGCCCTCGATTTTTACGCAGGCCACCCCCATCCGCCGCAGCTGCTCCAGGTGGGCGGCCAGGGATAAATCCTTCAGGGACAGGGGGTAAGCGTTGGCAATTTTCCCCCAGCCGTATTTCAGCCGGCAGGGCTGGGCGCACAGGCCCCGGTTGCCGCTGCGCCCGCCCAGCACGGACGAGAAAAAGCACTGGCCGGAGTAGCACATGCACAGGGCCCCATGGACGAACACCTCCACCTCGATGGGGGCGTGGGCGCAGATATAGGACAGAGCCTGGGCGGACAGCTCCCGGGCCAGCACCACCCGCTTCAGGCCCAAATCCGCGGCCATTTTCACCCCGTCCAGGGAGTGGACGGTCATTTGAGTGGAGCCGTGGAGGGGCACGTCGGGGACGGTCTGCCGCAGCATCCGCGCCGCGCCCAGATCCTGCACCAGAAAGGCGTCGGCTCCCAGGTCTGAGGCCTCGGCGGCCAGCTGGGCGGCTTGGGGCAGCTCCCGGTCGGTCAGCAGGGTGTTCAGGGTGATATACGCCCTGACCCCCCGCACATGGCAGTAGGAGACGGCCTGGGCCGCCTGCTCTGAGGTGAAGTTTTTGGCGCTGCGGCGGGCGTTGTAGTCGCCGTAGCCAAAATAGACGGCGTCGGCCCCCGACTGCACGGCGGCTGTCACCGCCTCGGGGGAGCCGGCCGGCGCGAGCAGCTCCAGCATATCAGCCGGTCACTTTTTCTGCTGCTGGAGGCGGAAGATTTCCCGCTTGGCCTCGCTGAGCTCCTGCTTGACCTTGGCGGCCTCCTCCAGATACTCCTTGAGCTGACGGCGTAGGTTTTCCGCCGCCTCCTGCTCCTTGAAGTACTCCTCCGCGATGTTCATGGCGGCCAGCACCGCCCCGTCGGCCACCGACAGGCGGCTGCCCTCCATAACCTGGCTGAGCTTTTCGTCCACGTGCCCGGCAATCTTGGCCGCCGCCGCCGCGTCCTGGTCGGCCAGCAGGGTGTACTCCTGCCCGGCGATGGTTACGGTGATCCTGTTTTTCATAGCGCGTCCCTCCAAATATGTAATCTTTGTTTCCCCGCGGGTTTGGCTGCGTCTTTCTTCTTTGTTTTGTTGTTGTTGTGTTGTATTATACCACATTCGCGAAGCGGATGGGGTATAATTGGCCATATGCCGCCTCTGGCGGCATGGCCATGAAACTATAATAGCCGCTTTGCGGCTATTATACCACATTTGCAAAGCAAATGGGGTATAATTGGCCATATGCCGCCTCTGGCGGCATGGCCATGAAATTATAATAGCCGCCTTGCGGCTATTATACCATGGCTGGGCGTCCCCTTTCAAGTGGGAAAGGCGGGTTTTATCCGCCCTCCCCGGCCAGCATAGCTGTCCGGCCTGCGCTGCCAATCGTAGTTTTGTTCTACCTGACCGACACCCGGCCAACATAGTTGTCCGGCTTACGCTAAAAATATGCCACTGGCATATTTTCTTAACGCTGCAGCGCTGCGGTTTCAAGCTTTTGCAACTGGAGCGTGAAGCAAATGTGCCGGGGGCACATTTGTAACGTAAGCTGGACAGCTATGCTGTCCAGGTGACGGTTTCAGCGTTGCTCTTGTGCAAAATCATTGCCGGCCGCCGCAGGCGCATTTAATCAGTGCTTCCTTAGAGTTTCCCTCTTGTAAAAGCGAATAGTAAACCGCGTCCCGACGCCGGGTTTTTTTCAGCATACTCCACCCCTGCGAAAAAGTCAAGGGAGTGGGGTTGATTCCTGTTTTGAAGTAAAGAAAGTCTTCACAATTCCTTCACAGTCTGAAAATTGTTTTTTCCCGCGAACTATGGTATCATAACAGGCGGATTGATTTTTTATTTAAGGAAGGGGGAGACCGATGTGGAGGCCCTTCAGGCTGTCTGGGCGCAGTTCTCCGCCGCCGTGGGCCAGTGGCTCGCCCCGGCGCTGGAGTGGCTGGGGAACGGGTTTACCCTGTCCATGCGCATTTTGCTGGCGGCGCTGGCCGTGTGGATCGTGGAGCGGTGCGGTCGCTCCCTGCTGCGGGGGAAGCTGGAGCGGGAGGTCTGGGCCAGGCTCGTCGACCCGGCGGGCAAGGCCATCCATGTGTACCACTGGGAGAACACCCTGGGCCGCTCCCGCCGGTGCGACATCGTGCTCCCCCTGCGCACCGTCTCCCGCAACCACGCGGTACTGCTCAGGGACGGCGGCGGGGCGTGGGCCGTCGCCCCCTTACAGGCCAAAAACGGCCTGACGGTCAACGGAAAACAGCTGGAAAACGGCCAGCGGCAGGCCCTGACGGCGGGGGACGTGGTGAACCTTGGCGGGCTGGAGCTGACCTTCCAGCCCATCACCCGGGAGGAGGAGCGCCTCCAGGCCCAGAACCGCACCAAGCCGGGGCGGGCCATCTCCCCGGTGCTGACCCTGCTGCTGCTGACCCTGTTCCAGGTGTCCCTGTTTTCCCAGCTGGTGATGAATTTACTGGACGGCGAGGACTTTGCGCTCCTCCCTCTGGCCGCGGCCTTTGGCGGGGTGTGCGCGTTGATGTGGCTGTCCTATCTCATTTATCGGATTTTCCGCCGTCGGGGGTTTGAGCTGGAGACTCTGGCCTTTTTCCTGGCCACCCTGTCTATGGCGGTCACCGCCTCCGCCTCCCCCTCGGATTTATATACCCAGTTGGCCGCCCTGATTTTGGGGGTGGCGCTGTTTTTCCTGCTGTCCCTTGTGTTGCGCAGCCTGAAGCTGGCTCTGAAGCTGCGGTGGGCGGCGGCGGGCCTGGCCTGCGCCCTGCTGGCGTTCAACCTGCTGTTTGGGCAGACCCTGTTTGGGGCGAAAAACTGGGTCAGCATCGGCCCCGTCTCTTTCCAGCCTTCGGAGCTGGTCAAGCTGGCCTTTATCCTGGCGGGGGCCACCACCCTGGAGCGGATGTTCGCCAGGCAGAATCTGATTTTTACCCTGCTGTTCTCCGGCTTCTGCGTGGGGTGTCTGGCTTTGATGAGCGATTTTGGAACCGCCGTTATCTTCTTCATGGCTTTCCTGGTCATCGCGTTCCTGCGCTCCGGGGATCTGCCCTCGGTGGCCTTTCTGTCCTGCACGGCGGTGTTTGCAGGGTTCCTGGTGCTGAAATTCAAGCCCTATATCGCCAGCCGGTTTACGGTTTACCGCCATGTGTGGGAGGATCCGTCGGGCTACGGCTACCAGCAGACCCGCACCATGTCCGCCATCGCCAGCGGCGGGCTGTTCGGCAACGGGGCCGGAAACGGCTGGCTGAAAAACCTGGGGGCGTCGGAGACCGACCTGGTTTTCGGCGTGCTCTCTGAGGAGCTGGGGCTGATTGTCGCCGTGGCCGCCGTGGCGGTTATCGTGCTGTTCGCCGTGGCCGCCGTGAAATACTCCGCCGCCGCCCGCTCCAGCTTTTACGCCATCGCCGCCTGTTCCACCGCCATGCTGCTGGTGGTGCAAACCATGCTGAATGTGTTCGGCTCCACCGACCTGCTGCCCCTGACCGGCGTAACCTTCCCCTTTGTCTCCTGCGGCGGCTCCAGTATGCTGGCCTGCTGGGGGCTGCTGGCCTTCATCAAGGCGGCGGACACCCGGCAGAACGCCGGTCTCGCCGTCCCCCTGCCCCGGCGGAGGTCAAAGACGGAGCGCCGGGACGGGAATGAGGACGACCAGGCATGGGAGGACCTGTCGGAAACCAGGCTCTGGAGAGGGGGGCGCGCCGGATGAGACAGCTGAAAAGCCGCGCCCTGTTCGTGCTGATTTTCGCCGCCCTGCTGACGGCGGGACTGGTGGTTTTCCTGGCGCTGTATGTGGTCAACGGGGGAACCTGGGCGGCCTTCTCCGCCAACCGCCACGTCTACTCCGACGGGCAGCTGGCCGCCGGGGCCATCTACGACCGGGAGGGCGTGCTGCTCTACGACGGAGAGAGCGCCTCCTACAATGAAAGCGCCGCCCTGCGCCGGGCCAACCTCCATGTGGTGGGGGATTTGTACGGCAACATCGCCTCCGGGGCCAGGACGCTCTTTTCCTCCAACCTGGTGGGGTTCAATCCCATCACCGGAACCACCGGCGGGGGGCACAGCCTGTACCTGTCGGTGGACAGCCAGGTCAACGCCGCGGCCTATGCTGCTCTGAACGGGCAGCGGGGGACGGTGGCCGTTTACAACTATGCGACGGGGGAAATTTTGTGCCTGGTGTCCTCTCCCAGCTACGACCCCGTCAGCTCCGCGGATCTGGCCGCCCTGGCCGAAGGGGACGAGGACTACGAGGGGGCCTACCTCAACCGGGCCCTGTCGGCCACCTATCCCCCCGGCTCGGTGTTCAAGGTGGTCACGGCGGCGGCGGCCATCGAGAACCTGGACTACGAGGGCTTTTCCTATACCTGCACCGGCTCCCTGGCCGTGGGGGACACCAGCGTAACCTGCACCTCCGCCCACGGGACGCAAACCCTGAAGGAGGCTCTCGCCAACTCCTGCAACTGCGCCTTTGCCACCCTGGCCCTTGAACTGGGCAGCGAAACCCTGTACAAGTACGCCCGGCAGGCAGGGCTGGTCAGCAGCCAGTCGGTCAGCGGCTTTTCCACCGCCGTGGGCCGGTTCGATTTGGAGGAGGACGGCTCGGCGGAGCTGGCCTGGTCGGGGGTGGGGCAGGCCGACGTGCTGGTCAACCCCTGCGCCATGATGACCCTGATGGGCTGTATCGCCGGGGACGGGTCGGCGGCGGCCCCCCGGCTGCTGTCGGCAGAGTATACCGCCTCCGGCCGCTCCGTGGGGGTGGACAGCGCCGGCACCTCCATCGGCTGGGATTCTAAGACCTGCCAAATTTTGCAGGAATACCTGCGCAACAACGTCACCGTGACCTACGGGCAGAGCCGCTTCGGAGATTTAGAGGTGTGCGCCAAATCGGGCACCGCCGAGGTGGACGGCGGCAGCCCCCACGCCTGGTTCGCCGGGTTCATCGACAGCGAGGAGACCCCCTACGCATTCGTGGTGGTGGTGGAGAACGGCGGTTCCGGCTCCTCCGTAGCCGGAACCGTGGCCGCCACGGTACTGGCCGCGCTGACGGAATAGGGGCAACAGCTATGGAAGCACCGATTCAGTGTGCCTGCGGCGGCCAAGCCTCTCCTTACAGCGAAACCGGCCCAGACATGCGAAAAGGAGCAGCCGCAGGGCTGCTCCTTTTCACCGGAATGTTCAGTTGCGTTATGAACATTCGACATGGTCCGAGTGACAGGACTTGAACCTGCGGCCTCTTGACCCCCAGTCAAGCGCGATACCAAACTTCGCCACACCCGGTTAAAATGAACCTTGAATAGAATAGCACAGTTCAAAAGAAAATGCAAGTGTTATTTTTTGGTTTTTTATGGGCGTCAGCCCTTCTTCTAGAGCCAGCCTCGCCCAGAAGGGATCGGCTCCGAAAGTCATGGCTGCGGTTTTTCCGGGGTTTGACCCTTTTCCTGCCCCGAAGGGGGTGCGGAGGGTTTTGCTTTTTTCAGGGCGGTGACAGCGGCTTTGGCGGCGTCCTGCTCGGCGGCTTTTTTGCTCCGGCCCCGGCCCGCGCCGATTTCTTCCCCGTTCAGACGCACGCAGACGGAGAAAATTTTGGCGTGGCTGGGGCCGCTCTCGCCTGTCATCTCATAGGACAGCTGCTGGCCGTTTTTGCGCTGCACCAGTTCCTGGAGTATGGTTTTGTAGTCCCGGTTCCCCTGCTGCTCCTCCTCGTGGTTCAAAATCAGCCGCTGGATGATCTGCCGGGCCTCGGCCAGCCCCCCGTCCAGGTAGACGGCGGCCAGGACTGCCTCCACTGCGTCGGCCAGGATGGACGGGCGTTCCCGGCCCCCGCCGGAGCGCGCCCCCCG
>JAJPXI010000028.1 GCA_021205585.1 Oscillospiraceae bacterium | reverse complement strand
TCCCCGCCCCCTCCAAGGCGCGGGCGAAGCCGCCGCCGTCGGTGTTGCAGCCGAAAAATTCGCCGTTGCGGTAACCCCCGGTATTCACCGCCCCGAACAGCTCCGCGTCCCTGTCCAGATGATCCATCAGGGGGACCAGGGCCTGCTTGTGGGGCATGGTGGCGTTAAAGCCCGACCAGCCCTCCCGGCGCACCTGCTCCAGCCACTGGGGCAGCTCCGCGACGGCCACCCGCCGGCTGGAGTACACATAGTCCAGGCCCAGGGCCCGGAGCATGGTGTTTTGAATCAGGGGGGACTTGGAGTGTCCCACCGGGTCTCCAATGACGCACAGCCGTTTCATGCGCGTAAAAAGTAGTCCATGGCCAGCAGATACCCCTGGAAGCCCAGCCCGCAGATCTGTCCCACGCAGGCGGGCGCCGTGACCGAGCGGCGGCGGAACTCCTCCCGCTTATGGACGTTGGAGATATGAACCTCCACGCAGGGAACCTGCACCGAGGTCAGGGCGTCGTGGAGGGCATAGCTGTAATGGGTCAGAGCGCCGGGGTTGAAGATGATGGCGTCGTAGACGCCGCCGGCGCCGTGGATGGCGTCGATTAACGCCCCTTCGTAGTTGGACTGGAAGCAGTCGGCCTGGGCGTTGTTTTCCTGGGCGTGCTTCTGTGCCAGCTGGCACAGGGCGTCGTAACTGTCCGTGCCATAGACCCCCGGCTCCCGCTGGCCCAGCAGGTTCAGGTTCGGCCCGTTTAAGATGAGAAATTTCATTGCAGTACCTCCAAAGCCTTTTCGGCGGTTGTTTCCGGGGAGGAGAAGTCGGTGACGACGGTGTCGGCCCAGCGGCGGTAGACCGGCTCCCGCTGGACGAAGCGGGCCAGGAAGTCCTCCCTGCCCTGTTGGGCCAGGGGGCGGCCGGAGGTGTCCAGCCCGTCGTAGGTCTCCCCAGGGTCCCGGCGCAGCCAAATCACCGCGCCGTTCTGTTTCAGCGCCTCCATGCACCCCGGCTGCAGGGGCAGGCCGCCGCCGCAGGCGATGATGAGGCCCTCCCGCTCTCCCAGCCGCCGGCACAGATCCAGCTCCAGCGCCCGGAACCGGGGTTCCCCCTCCCGGTCAAAAATCTGGGCTACCGTGCAGCCCTGCTCCCGCTCAATCTGCCGGTCGGTATCCAACAGGGGGCGGCCCAGCTTTTGGGACAACAGGACGCCGATGGTGGTCTTGCCGCAGCCCATCATGCCGATGAGGACGATATTTTTCATCTCAATCACCGCCCGATTTGTAGTTGCCCAAAATGTGAAGGCGGGTGGCGATCTGGGTCAGCTCCCGGACGATGCCCCCCAGCTCGTCCAGATTGCCGGTGAAGTCGGCGAAGAACAGGTACTCCCAGCTCTTTCCCGGAATGGGCCGAGACTCCAGCTTGACCATATTCAGCCCGGCCACGGCGAACACCGACATGATCTGGTGCAGGGTGCCGCTGTGGTGGGGCAGGGTGAACTGGACGCTGATTTTGTCGGCCCCCGGCCGCTTTTCCAGCACCGGAGAGACCACCACGAAGCGGGTAAAATTATTTTTGTTGAAGTTGACGTCCTCGGCCAGGCTCTCCAGACCGTACAGCCCGGCGCACCGGCGGGAGCCGATGGCGGCCTTGGTCTTGTCGCCGGTTTCGGAGACGTACTTGGCGGCGGCGGCGGTGTTCAGCATGGCGTGCCGCCCCCAGTCCGGGTGCTCCTTCAGGAAGGGGGCGCACTGGGACAGGCCCTGCTCGTGGGAGTACACGTCCTTCAGCCCCTCCAGGCTCGCCCCCGGCGGGGCCAGCAGGCAGTGGCTGACCCGGACGGTCTGCTCCCCCACGATGTAGGCCCCGTACCGGGCCAGCAGGTCGTAGACCTGGAGGATGGAGCCGGTGGAGCTGTTTTCAATGGGCACCACCCCGTAGTCGGCCAGGCCGTTCTGGAGAGCCTGGAAAATCTCCTCCCAGGTGTCCACCCGGTTCCGGGGCAGTTCCGGCCCGAAGAAGTCCTCGGCGGCCTGGTCGGCATAGGCCCCCGGCTCCCCTTGGTAGAGCACTCTGGGCCGCTCCAGGGGCATCCGGGCGGCGGCGCGGGCGGCCAGGTAGGCATCGTAATCCGGGCTGTCCTCCCGCACCATCTGGTGCTGCTGGCGGCGGCTGATGGCCATAATGGCCTCGAACAGAGTGACAAGGGCGCTCTGGACGGCGGGGTCGTCGGACAGCTCGGTCTTGGCGGCCAGCACCTGGCGCTCCCGCTCCACGTCCAGCACCTTCATCCCGTGGCGCATTTTGTACTGCCCCACCCGTCCCGTCACGTCCATGCGCTGCTGGAGCAGGGCGGCGATTTGGCGGTCGATGGCGTCGATTTCCTCCCGCAGTTGGGTTAATTCCTCCATACTCTCTCTCCCCCCTCAGCGCGGCAGATTCAGCACGTCCCAGGCGGCCAGGGCGGCGGCGGCCTCGATGACCGGCAGGGCCCGCGGGAGGATGCAGGGGTCGTGCCGCCCCTGGACGGTCAGCTTGACCGGCTCCCCCGTGTCCAGGTTCACCGTGTCCTGCTCCAAGGCGATGGAGGGGGTGGGCCGGACGGCCGCCTGGAAGGTGACGGGCATCCCGTTGGTGATGCCCCCGTTGATTCCCCCGGCGTGGTTGGTGCGGGTGCGCACCCGGCCGTTTTCCATCACAAAGGGATCGTTGGCCTGGCTGCCCCGCATCCGGGCGAAGCCGAAGCCCGCGCCGAAGGCCACGCCCTTCACGGCGGGGACGGCGAACAGGTGCCGGGCGAAAATGCCCTCCACGTTGCGGTCCAGATCCGGCTCCCCGCAGCCGGCGGGCAGGCCGTCGACGGTCCCTTCAATGCTGCCCCCCACCGAGTCCCCCTGGGCTTTGGCCGCCAGGACAAGCTGCTCCAGCTGTTCCCGGCTGGGGTACTCCACCCCCTCCGCCATGGAGATAACCGCCCGGACGCCCACGCCCTTCGGATCCAGCAGCAGCTTGGCCACCGCCCCGGCAAAGACCAGAGGGGCGGTCAGGCGGCCGGAGAAGTGGCCGCCGCCCCGATAGTCGTTGTACCCGCCGTAGCGCATCCGCCCGGTGTAGTCCCCGTGGCTGGGGCGGGGGCAGGCCTTCAGCTGGCTGTAATCCCCGGAGCGGGTATCCCCATTGCGGATGACGGCGCACAGGGGGGTGCCGGTGGTGTGTCCCTGGAACACCCCGGAGAGAATCTCAGGCCGATCCTCCTCCCTTCGGGGGGTGGAAAGGCCGTCCTGCCCCGGACGGCGGCGGGCCATCTCCGCTTCGATAAAATCCATGTCCAGCGCCAGCCCGGCGGGCACCTCCGTCAGGGTGACGCCGATGGCCGGGCCGTGGGACTCCCCAAAAATCGTGTAGTTCATAAGACCTCCTGATACTCTCTTCTGATTAAAACAAGCCATTTTCAATGTCTTGTTTTAATCAGATTTCAGTATGAATCTGGCCGCCCAGGGCGGCGTAGTCCCGCCAGAACGCCGGGTAGGATTTTTCCACACATTGCGCCCCCAGCAGGGTGACGGGGGCGGCGCAGCGAGTGGCGGCCATGGCGGCCATCATGGCGATGCGGTGGTCGTTGCAGCAGTCCACCGCCCCGCCTCCGGCCAGCCGCTCTACTCCATGGATGGTCAGGCTGTCCGGCCCCTCCTCCACCCCGGCCCCCAGGGCGTTCAGGGTCTGGGTGACGGTGGCCAGCCGGTCGCTCTCCTTCATGCGCAGGCGTCCCGCGTTGACCAGCCGGGCCTCCCCCCGCCGCAGAGCGGCCCGGAGGGCCAGAGGGGGCACCAGGTCCGGGCACTGGGACACGTCCAGCTCCACGTCCCCCGGCCCGTCCAGCAGCCGCATATACCGGGCGGCCACCCGATCCCCCTGGGCCGAGTTTGGGTTTAATCCGCAAATTTCAATGGGGTTCCCTATACCCCTGGCCGCCAGGAAGAACCCCGCCTGGGACCAGTCGGCCTCCACCGTCAGCGTCCCCGGACGGTAGCGCTGGCCGCCGGGAATATGCCAGCCCCCCGGTACGGGCCGCGCCGTCACGCCGAAGCGCTCCAGCACCTGGAGGGTCATTTCCACATATCCCTCCGACTCCAGCGGGGTGGCCGCGACCAGCTCGCTGTCCCCATCCAGCAGAGGCAGGGCGTACAGCAGACCGGTGAAAAACTGGCTGGACACCTGGCCGCTGAGCCGGTATTCCCCCGGCTTCAGCCGGCCTTGGACGGTGAGGATCTCCCCCTGCTTTTCATAGAAAATCCCCTTTTCGTCAAACAGCCGGAAGTAGGGCTCCTGGGGCCGCTCCATCAGCCGGCCCTGGCCGGTCAGCCGCCCGCCCCCCCGGAGAACCAGGGCCAGGGGAATCAGAAACCGCAGGGTGGAGCCGGACTCCCCGCAGTCCAGCAGGGGGAGCCCTTCCCCCGGCGTCCGCAGGGCGTCCAGGCAGCGGCGGGTGGCCTCGATGTCCTTCGACTGGGCCAGGTTGTCAATCCTGCTGCCCTCTCCCCCCAGAGCGGCGGCGATCAGCGCCCGGTGGCAGTAGGACTTGGAGGGGGGCGGGGTAATCTCCCCGTGGAGCAGGCAGGGGGTCAGCTTCAGGTTCATAGCAGCTTCAGCACCTCCGCCTTGGCCAGCTTCTTCGGTACGGCGCGGCCCAGCCGCTCCAGCAGAATCAGGGAGATGTCCTCCCCCGCGCCCTTTTTGTCCAGGCCGATGGCGGCGGCGTACTGCTCCGGCGTGCAGGGAATCTCCACCGGCAGGCCGAATTGCTCCAGCAGGGCGGCGATGCGCCCGGCAGCCTGAGCGTCGGTCACGCCCAGCGTATGGCCCAGCCGGGCCGCCCGAACCATGCCGGCGGCCACCGCCTGGCCGTGGGTCCACCTCTCATAGTGTCCGGCCAGCTCGTAGGCGTGGCCCAGGGTGTGGCCGAAGTTCAGGAGCATCCGAATGCCGGTGTCCCGCTCGTCCTCCATGACAACCTGGCGTTTAATATCGCAGCAGGTATACAAAACGTGTTCAATCTCCCCCATAATCCTCTCCCGGCAGGGCCGCTGCTCCAGGAAAGAGAAAAACTCCCCGTCCCAGATGCAGCCGTATTTGATGACCTCGGCCATGCCGTCGGAGAAGGTGGCGTCGCTCAGGGTGGTCAGGGCCTGGGGGTCCATCAGCACCAGCTTGGGCTGCCAGAAAGCCCCAGCCAGGTTTTTCCCTGCCTGCAAATCGATGGCCACCTTGCCCCCCACGGAGGAGTCCACCTGGGCCAGCAGGGTGGTGGGGATCTGCACAAAGTCCACTCCCCGCAGGGCGGTGGCGGCGGCGAAGCCGGCCAAGTCCCCGATGACCCCGCCCCCAAGGGCGGCCACGGCGTCGGTCCGGGTCAGGCCGAAGGCCATGAACCGTTCCCAAAGCCCGGACAGGCTCTGGGCACACTTGGTCTGTTCCCCGGCCCGCAGCTGGATGACCTCCACGGCGAACCCGGCCCCCTCCAGGCTCTCCCGCACCAGGCGGGCGTACAGTGGGCCCACGTTGGAGTCGGTCACCAGGGCCACCCGCCCGGCCCGGGGCAGGGCGGCCCGGCACCGCCGACCCGCCTGGGAGAGCAGGCCGTTTTCAATCAGGATGTCGTACTCCCGCCCCGGCAGGGCGACGGTCAGGGTTTTCATGCCCGTTCCCTCCTCAGTCCGGCTCCACCAGGGTTTTGTCCATCAGCTCCACCAGGGGGCGCAGTTTGTCCATCAGGGCCTGGAACCGCTCCGGGGTCAAAGACTGCTGCCCGTCGCACTTGGCGTTGGCGGGGTCGTTGTGTACCTCGATGATCAACCCATCGGCCCCGGCGGCCACGGCGGCCAGGGCCAGGGGCTCCACCAGCCAGTAGTACCCGCCGGAGTGGGAGGGGTCGATGATGACGGGCAGATGGCTCATGCGTTTGATGGCGGGGACGGCGGACACGTCCAGGGTGTTGCGGGTGTAGGTCTCGAAGGTGCGGATGCCCCGCTCGCACAGGATGACGTTCTGGTTGCCCTCGCTCATAATGTACTCGGCGGACATGATCCACTCCTCATAGCTGTTGGACAGCCCCCGCTTGAGCAGCACGGGCTTGGACATTTTGCCCACTTCCTTCAGCAGGTCGAAGTTCTGCATATTCCTGGCCCCCACCTGCACCAGATCCACTTTTTCCTCAAAGATGTCGCAGTATTTGGGGGTCATAATCTCGGTGACGATGGGCAGGCCGGTGGCGGCCCTGGCCTCCTCCAGCAGCTTCAGACCGTCCAGTCCCATGCCCTGGAAGGAGTAGGGGGAGGTGCGGGGCTTGAACGCGCCCCCCCGGAGCAGGGCCGCCCCGGAGGCCTTCACGTCCCTGGCCACCTGAATAATCTGCTCCTTGCTCTCCACCGAGCAGGGGCCGGCGATGACGGAAAAGTTGCCGCCGCCGACCTTCGCGCCGCCCACCTGAACCACCGTGTCCGCCGGGTGGAATTTGCGGTTGGCCTTTTTGTAGGGCTCCTGCACCCGCATGACCCGCTCCACGTTCTCGTTGGTGGTGATTTTGCCCATGTCCACGGCGGCGGTGTCCCCCACCAGGCCCAGGATGGAGCAGCCCACGCCGTTGGTGACGCTGACGATCAGCCCCAAATTTTGCAGCTGATCCACCAGCCGGTCGATTTCGCCCTGCTCCGTGCCGGGCTTCATCACAACTACCATAAAAATCTTCCTTTCAAAATTAATGTGAGGGAACCCCGCGAAGCCCGCAGCCTCCGGCTCCCGCCATGGCCCGCCGCAGGATTTCACGGGGCCCATGGCATAAAGATAGGCCCACTGATGACGAACACCAATGAGCCGTGCCGACTGTTCCAACCCCTCCGCAGGGGGTGCGCTCATCTGTTCATCCTTTTTTCTCCACGCCAAAAAAGCCGAAGCCCGTAAATCGGGCCCAGCCATAGGCGCGGGCAAAGGATACAGTTTTCAGGGCGCTGCTGTTCATAACAAATCCTCCTGCAAGGTGACCGGTTTATTTTATTATACCCCGGTTTCTCTCCGATTGCAACCGTTATTTTTCCATGCCCACGGAAATCAATTTTGCGCCTTTCTCTGAACCAAAATCTTCTGCCACCCGCTCTTGCCGCTTTGTGCGGTGCAGTCATAAGGGAAGCACTGATTAAATGCGCCTGCGGCGTCTGGCAGAATCTTTCGGCCCAGGAATGCGTTGCAAAAGCTTGACATACATCAAGTATGCCTGCGCTTTTGCGCCTTTTCCTGAACCAAAATCTTCTGCCACCCGCTCTTGCCGATTTAATCAGCGCTTCCCTAAGCATTTGGTCAGGCCCGCTTGAACTGCTTTTCCAGGGCGGCGCGGGTCAATTCGATGGCCACCGGGCGGCCGTGGGGGCAGTAGCGCACCTGGCCGGAGAGGACGGCCTGGGCCACCGCTTTCAGCTCTATGTCGCCGTTTTTCTGGCCGCCCTTGATGGCCGCCTTGCAGGCCACCGTGTGCAGCAGCTCGTCCCGGGCGGCGGCGGGGTCGGCCCGGCCCCCGGTGGTCAGCAGCCGGCCGGCCAACTCCGTCAGGGCGGGGACGGCCTGCTCCGGGTCGATGTCGCAGGGGATTTGCCGCAGCAGCAAAGAGCCGCCGCCGAAATCCTCCACCAGGAAGCCGAACTGCTCCAGCAGGGGCAGCTGCTCCAGCAGGACAGCCCCCTCCTCCGGGGCGGGAGTAAAGACCTGGGGGGCGAGGAGCACCTGGCTCATGGGCCGCCAGTCCTGGGCCTTCAGCTTGTCAAACCACATGCGCTCGTGGGCGGCGTGCTTGTCGATGAAGGTGATGACGTCCCCCTGCTCCACGATGATATAGGTGTCCAGCGCCTGGCCCACCAGCCGCCAGGGACGCTCCTCCTGGGGGGCCGGTTCCAGCGGGGAGGCCGCCTCCCGTTCCAGCGGCGCTGGGGCATCCTGCGCTTCCTGCGGAGGCATGGTGTTGTTTTCCGATTGTAAGC
>JAJPXI010000167.1 GCA_021205585.1 Oscillospiraceae bacterium | reverse complement strand
ATCATTGCCAGCCGCCGCAGGCGCATTTAATCAGTGCTTCCTTAGAGGTTCCCTTTATTTTGGCAGCCAAGCGGGATGCCGTCCGAGTCCCGCGCCTGGCCAAAATCGAAAATTACCACCAGTGTAAATTTTATCTCTTTGAAGCAAAAAAGTCAACCCAAAATCCAAATTTTTTTCACTTCACCTGATTTCCTCCCTCCACTGCGCCGCAGCCCTTAGGGAAGCGCTGATTAAGTCGGCAAGAGCGGATGGCAGAAGATTTTGGTTCAGGAAAAGGCGCAAAAGCGCAGGCATACTTGATGTATGTCAAGCTTTTGCAACGCGTTCCTGGGCCAAAAGATTCTGCCATACGCCGCAGGCGCATTTAATCAGCACTTCCTTAGAAATCAACGTTTCCTTCACCGCAGCCCGCACACCGCCCGGCCGCCGGAGGCGTCCAGCCAGTAGCCCAGGCCGGGGGTTTCAAATACCTGCACCAGGCCGAACAGTTCCTGGAACTGGGGGCACAGGGTCGGGAAACTGTCCTCCCACCGCTCCAGCAGCTCCGGGCGGTAGACGGCGGTTTTGCTGTTACCCCACACCGCGCCGTAGGCAATCTCTGCCTCCACTAAATCCTGGAAGATATGGCTGCCGTAGCTCAACTCCGGCTGAAACCCGGCCTGGGGGTCGGCAATTTCGCAGACCACGGAGAAGTTGGACATCTCCCCGAAGGACAGGGGCACCCCCAGCTCCGGGGAGGATGTGCCCAGACGGCCTGGAGCCAGCAGCAGCAGGCCCCTGTCCCGGCCCAGGCAGTTGACCGCGCCCACCGCTGCGGCCACGGTGGATTTTTTGCTGTACGGATAGGCGCAGTAGCCCTTTGGGTCCACCCGAACCACCAGGCCGATGGGCCGGAAACCCGACGCGCCCATGGAGGAGTCCCGCAGGTCAAACAGGGTCTGGGACAGCCGCAGGGTTTCCCAGTCCACCCGCTCCCCCGCCCGGCCCTGATACAGCGGGCGGCACTGGAGCAGGTTGACCACGAAGGCCCCGCCCTCGTCCACATTAACGGTGTACTCAATGTCCACCGGGTTGCCGTAAACCCGCTCCAGGGTTTTCAGGGTTTTCCGCATCAAATTCGTGAAATCGCTGTTCTTCAGCAGACCCTGGCAGTTGGCGAACCACACCTGGCGGGACTGGCCCCGCTGGCGCAGGGTGGCCTCGGCCTCCCCGTCCCGCTCCAGCACCGCGCGCCGGTACCAGGCGGGCAAGCCGGGCAGCAGCCGCTCCAGGGGCAGTTCCCGCAGACAGTTTTCCTGGCAGTCCAGCACATCCACCACCCGCTGGGAGAAGCGGTGCTTGTCGGCGGCGCTGGTGTACACGCTGGCCGCCGGGCGGTCCAGGTTGGCCAGGCGGGGATAGTCCCCGCCGGTGCGATCCACCGCCCGGGTGCCCAAGCCCATGACCAGGCGGAGCATCCCCGCGTCCGGGTCCAGATCCCGGTGCCAGCGGTAGGCGCTGTGGCTGTACCCCACCCCGGCGGCGCAGGGGAAGAACCAGGTGCCAAAGTAGGAGCCGGATACCCGCTGCACCAGCACGGCCATCTGCTCGTCCTTCCCGCTCAGCCCCCGCTGGAGCCGGTACTCCAGGGCGGAGCGGTTCATGGTGCTGGCGTAGACCACCCGCACCGCCTGCTCGAAGGCCTCCAGCCGCTGCTGGGGGCTGCCCTGGTTGACGCAGAACACCGACTCGTATTTCCCCGCGAAGGCGTTGCCGAAGCCGTCCTCCAGAAAGCTGGAAGAGCGGACGATGAAAGGGCTTTGCCCGAAGTAGTCCAGCACGTTTTGAAGCTGCTCCCGGATGCGGGCGGGGAATTCCCCCTCCAGTAGGGCCTGGCGCAGGGCCCCGGCCTCGTCGAAATAGCCCTCCGGCGTGCGCTGCCGGATGCGCTGACGCCAGCAGCCGTTGGAGACGATGTAGGTGTAAAACACGTCGGAGCCGATATAAAAGGAGTCGTGGGGCTCGCTGTACTGGGAAAACTCCGGCACCTCCGCCTGGGCAATCTTCCGGGCCAGCAGCATCCCGCAGGCCTTGCCCCCGATGGCCCCGCTGCCGATCATCCTGTCCCGGAGCTGGAAGTAGTCGCCGGGGTCGAAGTACCGCTTGACCATGTCCTTCAGCCGGGGATCCTTGGTCATGGTGCTGTCGATCATCAGCTCCTCGGTCTCCGGGGAGAAGGCCCCCCGGACGAAATCCATGCGGGCCAGGCTGAAAAACCGGTCGTAGCTGTCGTAATTCTGATCCTGGGCGTCGGCGTTCAGGCTCTGCTTGAGCTGGTAAAACCGGCTCATGCCCACCCCGCCGGCCACCGCCGTAAAGTCGTCCAGCTCCGGCCGGTAGGCGTAGGGCAGGAACATCTGGTCGGAGTAGCGGTTCCACACTTTCAAAGGCTGGAGGAACATGGTCTCCCCCTGGGCGTACACGTCCAGCAGCAGTTGGGTGGTGTCCCGGATGCGGGCCACTGCGTCGAAAGAGTGACGGCCCCGGAGCAGGGGAAAGTAGGCCACCGTGTCCAGCTCGAACAGGTAAGGACAGGTCACCCGGAAAAAGTTCCCCATCATCAAATCGGTGTACCACACCGACTGCAGCTCGGACAGGCAGTCGAACACATAAAAGGCCTCCCGGCCCGCCTGGGTAATCCTGTCGTGGATGGCCACGGTGAAGGCCTCGAAGCCTTGGTCCGGGTCGTAGGCGCAGACCTCCACCCCGGCCATGTCCTCCAGTACGGGCGGGTGCTGGGCGAAGCGGATATAGAGCACCTGCCGCCCGTCAGCCAGGGCCTGGCGGACGAAGGGACGGGCCAGACGCCGGAACTCCTCCACGCTGGACACCTGCCAGACCACGTTGTCCCCCAGGCGAATGGAGTCCAGCGCCCGATCCAGGCCGGGAAATCCACACTGTATTTTCTCAGAGGCAGGCATGAGAGCACCTCCTCATCGCACAAACCGGGTTCACTCCCAGGGGAGAACGCGGAAGGCCACCTCGTGGCCGGAGATCAGCTGGGCCTTGTGGCAGAAAAACACCCGGCCCAGGCAGGGGGCCTCCAGCCGCTCCATGGTCTGGCCGGTGCAGGGGTCGGAAATCTCGGCCAGCACGTCCCCCGGCTGCACCACGTCCCCCGGCCCGTGGCGGCGCAGGAACAGTCCCCCCGCGCCGGAGAGCACGGTGCGCAGGCTGTCCTCCCGCAGATGGACGGGCTGCTCCCCCGGAGGCAGCCCCCGCTGCCGGGACAGACCCTTGGCCGACAGAAAGCGCAGCACCGCCTCCACCGCCTGCCGGGCGCTGCGGGGCTCCACGCTGTCCGTCTCCCTGGTATACAAAGAAAACGCCTGGGTTTCCCAAATCTGCCAGTTATAGTTTAGGGTGGTGGTGTCGTAGGGCTGGGGGGTGCGCAGGAGGATGTAGGGCAGGCCAAAGCCCTCGGCCTGGCTGACATCCTGGTAGTCGGTCTCCATCATGCGCACATGGGGGAGGAAGTCCCCCGGCAGGTAGAAACTGGCCATCTGCACCCCGAAGCGGTAGCCCTGGAGGGCCTGGAACAGCCGGGCGGCGATGCGCTGGGTGGTCTCCCCCTGGTCGTAGCCGGGGAACATCCGGTTGATGTCCGTGTTGTCCGCCGCCCAGAACCGGCGGCCCACGTTGGCGGAGAACTGGTTGGCGCAGGGCACCACCAGAATGCCGCACTCCGGCTCCAGCAACCCCTCCTCCTCCAGGCTCTTCAGCGCCTGGATCAGCTGGCCGCAGATATACATCTGCTGAATCTCATTGCCCCGCAGGGCGCCCATGACGGCCAGGCTTTTTTCCTCCGGGTTCCCGAACCGCCACCCCCGAATGGACAGGGGCTGGCGGTAGGGGGTCTCCATGGTGAATAAAATTTCCTCTTTCATACGCTGCCTCCCAAAACACGGGCCAGCAGGGACCCTTCGTAGACCACGGGGTACTCCCGCAGGGTAAAGAGCAGCCCGGCGGCGGGGCTGGCGATTCGCTCCCGCACCTCCCCGGTCAGGGGGTCGGCGATGATGCCCAGTTCCTCCCCCTCCTCCACATGGGAGGCGTGCGCCCGGCTGGGGAAGAACAGGCCGGGGCAGGGGGCGTTCAGGAAGGACACATGCCCGTCGGTGCTGACGATGGGGGGCGACACCGGGGGCACCGGCGCGTCCCACATCCCCAGGTGGGCCATCAGGGAGAAGATGCCGGCAATCAGCCGGTCCCCGTAGGCGCGGGTCACCCGCATTCCAATGCCCATCTCCACCACCAGGGTGGGGGTGTCCATGGCGTTCAGGCTGTGGGCCAGAGTGGACTCCAGCACAGTGGCGGCGGGGTGAATCCAGATAAAGTCCATGTTCAAATGCTGCGCCAGGGGGACCAGGCGCCGGGCGGTGTTCTCGTTGATGCGCACCTGTGGAATCTCCCGCAGGTAGATGTTGCTGGCGTGGATGTCCAGGCACACGTCGGCCCCCACCAAATCCGCCATCAGCCGGGCGGCCACATACTCGGAAAAGGCCCCCTGTTCATTGTCGGAAAAGGTGCGGTTCATATCCAGGTCGCACTGGGGAATGCCCCTTGTCATGGTGCTGATGCCCAGGGGGTTGGTGGCCGGGTAGATGTCCACCGTCCCTTTGAGATGCTCCGGGTGCTGCTGGAGCAGGGAGGCCAGCCGCCAGGCCACATACTGGCCCTCCAGCTCGTCCCCGTGGGTGCCGGTGACCACGCACAGGCGCTTTCCCCCCTGGCCCAGGCGGTTTTTCTGGATGATAAAGTCCTCGCCCACCGCCAGCGGGACGCGGATGACCTGTTCCACCATAATAAAAACGTCCTTTCCGCCGCGGGCGCGAAAGAACGCTGTCACCTCGTCCAAACGTCGCGGCCCTGCGGCATGGTATCATTTTTTCAGTTTCAGTTCGGTTACTGCTGCTCCACCCGCATGAAAACGGTCTGCCTCTGGTCGGTCTGGCCCAGGAACACCCCCCGCTCGAAGGGGCAGTCCCCAAAATCCCGGCCCACGCCGAACTGGAGGTAGCTCTCGTCGGTCCAGCGGCCACGGGTGGGGTCGATGCCGGTCCACAGACCGTCCAGCCAGACCTGGCACCAGGCGTGGCTGGAGCCCTCCCCCTCCGGCAGGCCGTTCACATACCGGGCGGTCAGCCCAGCCTGCCGGGCCAGAGCCAGATAGACATGGGCAAAATCCTGGCACACCCCCCGGCCCGCCGCGAAGGCTTGGGCCGCCCTGGTATCCACCCCGGTCACGCCGGGGACGTACTCCATATAGCGCCCCACCGCCTGGGACAGGGCCCAGGCCCGATCCCTTTGACGGCTGGGCAGATCCAGCCCGGCCAAAAACTCCTTCATGGCCTGGCTGGGCCAGGTGTAGGCCGAGGGAAAGGCGTACATGGGGTGGGCCCGCTCCGAGCGCAGCAGGGACAAATCCAGCCGGGCGCTGCCCCGGACGGTGTAGCGCAGATGGTCGTGGGGCGGCTCCACCCGGCCAATTTGCAGCAGATTGCCGAATCCGTCCCGCTGGAGGGCGTAGGGCGTCTGGGGATCCAGGGTCAGGGATACATCCAATATCTGCTGGCCTGGGAAGGTGGGGGGAAGGCACCGCAGGGCGAAGGCGTGGTCGTGCACCGGGCGGTCAAATTCCAAGAGGACGTCGTAAAAAAAGGTCAGCCGCCTCATACCCGAATCAGCCCCTCCACCGCCCGCAGCAGGGCCAGGCGTTCCGTCTGTTCCCCCTCCACGGCGCGGCGGGTGATGACCTCCAGCGCCTCCTGGTTCACCGGCAAATCGGTCTTGTACAGCCGGTTGAGTAGCTTGCGCAGCTCTCCCTCCAGCTGCTCCAGGAGGAAGCTCAGCCGGAGCATCAGGCTGATGCGCTCCACGATGCCCCCGGACTTGACGATGTTCCGGCTCTGCTCGGACTCCACCGCGTCCGCCAGACTGCCCCGGAAGGCCATGATGTCGTCCAGCACCCATTGCAGCTCCACACTGGGGGACTCACTGTGGGCGGCCAAATCCATGGCGCTGTGGGCCATTTGCAGATAGGCCAGGGTGGGGGTGGAGATGGTTTCCCGAAGCACCATGCCGTTGCCCAGCATGGCCTCCACGCTGGACTGAATGGAACTGGGGTCGCCGGGGTCGAAGAGGTAGCGGCGGCAGAAATCCTCCGCGCTCTCATAGATGCAGGGGATGCCCATATCCCGGCAGAAGCGGGGGTAGTCCACCGCGCCGCCGTCCAGCAGCCGGTCGTATTGCTCCAGCATGAACTGCACGGTGGTGCGCACCCGCTCGCTGTACCGGCCCAGCCAGAACAGGCGGTTCTGCTGGCTTAGTGAGAAAGTACCCATGTGTCCTTAAAGCCTCCTCCCTGAGAAGAATTGACGATAAAGCTGTCGGGATTGCGGGAAAACCGGGTCAGGCCGCTGGGCCACACCTGGGTGTCCTCCGCCCCGGAGAGGACGAACACCCGCAAATCCGCCTTGCGCTCCACCTGAACCCCGTCGTCCATCAGGGGCAGATCCTGAAAGTCGATGACCTCCTGGGCGATGAACCGCCGGGGCTGGGCCAGGATGGTCTGCTTCATCTGCTCCAGCTGCTCCCGGGTCATCTTGTCGCCGAAGAGCACCCCGTACCCTCCGGCCTCGGCCACGTCCTTGACCACCAGGGTGTTCAGGTGCTCCAGCACATACTGCTGGTCCTCCGGGTAAAAGGGCAGGTAGGTGGGGGCGTTGCACAGCACCGGCTCCTCCCCCAGATAGTAACGGATCATTTTAGGCACAAAGTAGTAGATGCCCTTGTCGTCGGCCACCCCGTTGCCAAAGGCGTTGAGCACCGCCACATTGCCCGCCCGGTAGGCGGACATCAGATTGGGAATGCCGATCAGGGAGTCGGGCTGGAAGGCCAGGGGATCCATATAATCGTCGGACACCCGGCGGTAGATGGCCCCCACCCGCTGGTCCCCCCCGGTGGCCCGGTAGTACAGCGTACTGTCCCGGACGTACACGTCCCCGGCCTCGGCCAGCACCGCCCCGGCCTGCTCCGCCAGATAGGAGTGCTCAAAATAGGCGGCGTTGTACCGGCCGGGGGTGAAGACCACGTTGATGCCCCCGGTGTTTACGCTGTCCATGGTGCGGCGCAGCAGCTCCCCGTAGCCCCGGTTGTCCCGCACGTCGTTGCGCCGAAAGGTCTCCGGGCTGCACCGGCGACACAGCCGCCGGGCAATCAAAGGATAGGAGGCCCCGGAGGGAATACGCAGGTTATCCTCCAGAATGTACCATACACCGTCCTTGCCCTTCACCAGGTCGATGCCGGAGATGTGGCTGTACACCCCCCTGGCCGGGAGGACGTCCTCGCACTGGGGCAGATAGCCGGGGGAGCGGTAGACGAACTCCTCCGGCACCACTCCGTCCCGGATAATCTTTTTCTCCCCGTACACGTCCTTCAAAAACAGGTTCAGGGCTTTCACCCGCTGGACAAGCCCCCGCTCCAGGCTGTCCCACTCCCCGGCGGAGATGACGCGGGGAATCGCGTCGAAGGGAAACAGCCGCTCGTGGAACTGCCCGTCCTTGTAAATGCCGAATTTTACCCCGTACCGGGCGAGCTGCTGGTTAATCTTCGCCCCATGACGGATTAAATCCTCCATACCTGTCACCGACCTCACACACAAAAATCCACCCCCGGCGGCCCAACGCGCCAACGCTCTCCCGCCGGGATTTGGGTACAAAAAAACAGGCAGGGCAAGGGATACACCTGGCATCCTTGCCCTGTCTGTAATCAACATTATAGCGTAAAGCCCGACATACGTCAAGAAAAAAATTCACAAAATTTCGTTTCCATTTAGCAAAATTTTTGCATTTTTCTCAATATGCGCTTAGCGCAGAGCGGCAAGAGTGAATTGCGAGTCAAATTTCCGTCAGAACAAGGCGCAAAAGTGCAGGATCAGGAGCGCCGTAAGGCGCGGGCATACCCCTTGAGGGTAATACTGTTCGCCGCCGTCTCCCGGCCAGCATAGCTGTCCAGGTGACGGTTTCAGTGTTGCTCTTGTGCAAAATC
>JAJPXI010000172.1 GCA_021205585.1 Oscillospiraceae bacterium | reverse complement strand
GCGGAAAAGTTCCGCCAGACGCCGCAGACGCATTTAATCAGTGCTTCCTTAAATTCCGTGTCGGAGACGCTTGCGGTCAGCGACATCGGCGGCAGCACATTCGCACCATGATGTGGTATCGGGGTTTCATTGTCCATTCCTCCTTGCAGTAAAATACACCTTTCCCGTATGTTTATAGGTGTTTTAACAGCCCGGTATACCATTGTCAAGGGCATTTTTCGTTTTTCAAACTTTCTCCCTCTCTTTCAAAATAATTCGTATCGCTTTTTCAGAGGGGCCGCCGCCCGCTCCCGCCGGTTGAAGTAAAAAATCTTTATTTCTTAGAAAAAAGTGTTGACAAACTCGATTAGTTAGGGTAAACTTATCAGTATCGGTTAGAATTTTCTAACCTTCGCGGGACAAAAACCGCCGTTTTCAAGAAAGAAGGAACGCAGTATGCTGCCACTGGCAATGGCCAATCCGGGGGAACCGGCCACAATTCGGAAAATCACAGGGAAGGACGAGGTGCGGCAGCGCCTGGCGGAGCTGGGCTTTGTGGTGGACGCTGAGGTAACGGTGGTCAACGAAATCGCCGGGAACCTGATCGTGCAGGTGCGGGAGAGCCGCATCGCGCTGGACCGTTCCATGGCGGCGCGAATTTTGATTGAGGGAGGGAAATCGTCATGAAAACCTTGAAGGACGCCCAGGTGGGCGAAACCGTCACCGTGGCCAAGCTCCACGGCGAGGGCGCGGTCAAGCGGCGCATCATGGACATGGGCATCACCAAAGGAACCGAGCTTTATGTTCGTAAAGTCGCCCCCCTGGGGGATCCCATGGAGCTGAACGTGCGCGGCTACGAGCTGAGCGTGCGCCGGGCGGACGCGGAAATGATCGAAATCGTCTGATACTCTTTTCAGATTAAAATGAGATATTTTAATCTGAACTTTTGAAGCGTCTAAGAGCCGCGCAAAAGCGCGGTTGACACTTCAAAAGACGTCTCATACGAAATCTACGCCGTTGCGACGGCTATTCAAACAAGCCATTTTTAATGTCTTGCTTGAATCAGATTTCAGTATGAGCGCAAACAGGCACCTGTCAAGCACTATTGTTAAAAGGAGATGGAAACACGCAAATGGACATAAAAATCGCACTGGCCGGCAATCCGAACAGCGGCAAAACCACCCTGTTCAACGCACTGACCGGCTCCAACCAGCGCGTGGGCAACTGGCCCGGCGTTACGGTTGAAAAAAAAGAGGGCCGCCTGAAGGACCATAAGGACGTGGTCATCCAGGACTTGCCCGGCATCTACTCCCTGTCCCCCTACACCCTGGAGGAAGTGGTGGCCCGTACTTACCTGGTTTCCGAGAAGCCCGACGCCATTTTGAACATCGTGGACGGCACCAACATCGAGCGCAACCTGTATCTAACCACCCAGCTCATCGAGCTGGGCCTGCCCGTGGTGGTGGCCGTGAACATGATTGACCTGGTGCGCAAAAACGGGGACGTCATCGACCTGAAGAAACTGGGCCAGGTGCTGGGCTGCCAGGTGGTGGAAATCAGCGCCCTGAAGGGCGAGAACATCATGGAGGCCGCCCAGGCCGCCATCGCCGCCGCCGAGCGGCACGTGTCCGGCGAGCTGCCCCATGTGTTCACCGGCAGCGTGGAGCACGCCATCGCCCACATCGAGGAGTCCATCGAGGGCAAGGTGGACACCCAGCTGCTGCGCTGGTACGCCATCAAGATTTTCGAGCGGGACGAAAAGGTTATGGCCGAGCTGAACCTGGACGCCGCCCTGAAAAGCCACCTGGACGAGCACGTCAAGGACTGCGAGGCCGAGCTGGACGACGACGCCGAGAGCATCATCACCAACCAGCGCTACGCCTACATCAGCGGCGCGGTGCAGAAGGCCGTGCACAAGCAAAAGCGCAAGGACAATCTGACCGTCTCCGACAAAATCGATAAAATCGTCACCAACCGTATCCTGGCCCTGCCCATCTTCGCCATCGTGATGATTATCGTGTACTACATCTCAGTTTCCACCGTGGGCACCTGGGTCACCGACTGGACCAACGATGGCCTGTTCGGGGACGGCTGGTATCTGCTGGGCATCGGCCGGGGTGCTTACAGCGACGCCGTGGACGAGTACGCCGAGGAAAACCTGTTTACCGACGAGCTGGCCGCCGTCGTCGAGGCGGCTGTGGACGCTGAGGTCATCGGCGCGGAGGACGTGCTGGCCGCCATTGAGGACGCTAGCTTTGACGACTTCGACGAGGCCTACGGCAGCTACGGCGAGTCCCTGGCTGAGGCGGGCTACGACATCTCCGAGCTGGTGGACGACGTGCTGGACGGCGCCCCCGACAACGCCGATTACGGCGTCTGGGTGCCCGGCATCCCCGTCATCATTGAAAGCGGCCTGAGCGCCGTCAACTGCGCCGAGTGGCTGGACAGCCTGATTATCGACGGCATCGTGGCCGGCGTGGGCGCGGTGCTGGGCTTCGTGCCCCAGATGCTGGTGCTGTTCATCTTCCTGGCCTTCCTGGAATACTGCGGCTATATGGTCCGTATCGCCTTTATCATGGATCGTATTTTCCGCCGCTTCGGCCTGTCCGGCAAGTCCTTCATCCCCGTACTCATCGGCACCGGCTGCGGCGTGCCCGGCATCATGGCCTCCCGAACCATTGAGAGCGACCGGGATCGGAAGATGACCATCATGACCACCACCTTCATCCCCTGCGGGGCCAAGCTGCCCATCATCGCCCTGATTGCCACCGCCCTGTTCCACGGGGCCTGGTGGGTCGCCCCCAGCGCCTACTTCCTGGGCATCGCCGCCATCATAGTCTCCGGCATCCTGCTGAAAAAGACCAAGATGTTCGCCGGCGACCCCGCTCCCTTCGTCATGGAACTGCCCGCCTACCACCTGCCCACCGTGTCCAACGTGCTGCGCAGCATGTGGGAGCGGGGCTGGTCCTTCATTAAGCGGGCCGGCACTATCATCCTGCTGGCCTCCATCGTCATCTGGGCTGGCTCAGTCTTCGGCGTGATGGACGGCACGTTCTGCTTCAGCGTGGATATGGAGCTGGAGGACAGCGTTCTGGGCATCATCGGCGGCGCCATCTGCTGGATTTTCGCCCCCCTTGGCTTCGGCAACATCAAGGCAACCGTGGCCACTATCATGGGCCTGGTCGCCAAGGAAGAGGTCGTGGGCGTGTTCGGCGTGCTGGACTTCGAGGGCCTGACTCCCCTGGCCGGCTATTCCTTCCTGATCTTCAACCTGCTGTGTGCCCCCTGCTTCGCCGTCATCGGCGCCATCCGCCGGGAAATGAACAACGCCAGGTGGACCTGGTTCGCCATCGGCTATCAGTGCGTGTTCGCCTATGTCATCGCCCTGATTGTCTATCAGATTGGCCTGGTGTTCACCGGCGGCGTTAACGTGGTCGGCCTGATTGTGGCCATCCTCCTGCTGGCCTGCCTGGTCTATCTGCTGGCCCGCAAGAACAGGTACAGCGATTCCACTCTGAACAACAGCGCCGCGCGGGCCATGGCCGGAAGCGGAAAGTGAGTGAAGCGCCATGCTGGCTACTGTTATCCTGACCCTGGTTTTAATCGCCGTGGTAGCCGCAATCCTCGGAACCTGGATTCGCAATAAAAAACATCACAAAGGCGGCTGCGCGGACTGCGGCGCCTGCTCTGGCTGCGCCGGCTGTTCCGCCGGCCAGTCCGGCTGCCCCTCCAATCCAGACCGGCCAGACAATTCCCATTAAAAATTTCTCTGTTCTGTCATTGCAAAAAAGCAGCTCTGTCCCGAATCGGAATGGTTTCGGGACAGGGCTGCTTCTTTTCCCGCACGGGCCGGGTAAGCCCGTTCATACTGTGATGTATCAGGTTTCCCTGTCGGTCTGCTTAAACTGTTTCAGGTTCCGGATTTTGTGGCTGCGGCGCTCCAGCTCCGCCAGGACAGCCTCAAGGGGGATCCCCTGGCTGACCATTAGCACCATCAGGTGGTAGAGCAAATCGGAGATCTCCCCCACCGTGTCCTCCTGCACGCCGTTTTTGGCGGCGATGATGGTTTCGGCGGACTCCTCCCCCACCTTTTTGCATATTTTATCAATCCCCTGGTCAAACAGGTAACAGGTGTAGGAGCCCTCCTGGGGGTTGGCCTGGCGATCCTGGATAACCTGGTACAGGTGTTCAAGCGCGGAATCCATCGTTTATCCCTCCAATTCGATTTCGTTGAAAAAGCAGCTGACGCGGCCCGTATGGCAGGTGGGGCCGTCCGGCTTGCATAAATAGAGCAGGGTGTCGGTGTCGCAGTCGGTCCAGATTTGCCGGACGTGCAGGAAATTTCCCGACGTCTCCCCTTTGTTCCACAGCTGTTGGCGGCTGCGGGACCAGAACCAGGCGGTTTTGGTTTTCAGGGTGCGCTTCACGGCCTCCAGATTGGTAAAGCCGACCATCAGCACCTGCCGGGTGTCCGCATCCTGGACGACCACGGGAATCAGCTCCGACTTTTGAAACAGGCAGTTCAAATCCATTTCCTTCACCGCACCGGGAGGCCCCGGCCTTTCAAAAATTCCTTTACCTGGGGCACCGTCAGCTCCCCAAAGTGGAACAGGGAGGCCGCCAGGGCTGCGTCGCAGCCGGTCTGCTCAAACACCTGAGCGAAATGCTCCAGACTGCCGCAGCCGCCGGAGGCAATGACGGGGATGGGCACGGCCTGGGTGATCGCCCTGGTCAGGGGCAGGTCAAATCCGGCCTTTGTGCCGTCGGCGTCCATGGAGGTCAGCAAAATCTCGCCGGCACCCAGGGCCTGGCCCCGTTTGGCCCACTCCACCGCGTCCAGCCCGATGGGCCTGCGCCCTCCGGCCACCACCACCTCCCAGGAGCCGTCTCCCCGGCTGCGGGCGTCGATGGCCAGCACCACGCATTGGGAGCCGAAGCGCTCCGCCGCCCGGGATATCAGCGCCGGGTCGGCCACGGCGGCAGAGTTGACCGAAATTTTATCCGCCCCCGCCCGCAGCAGCAGGCGGAAGTCCTCCAGGGTGCGGATGCCGCCCCCCACGGTCAGGGGGACAAAGACCTGGGCGGCAGTGCGCTCCACCACGTCGGCCACGGTGGCCCGGTTGTCGCTGGTGGCGGTGATATCCAGAAAGACAATCTCGTCCGCCCCCTGGTCGGAGTAGTATTTCGCCAGCTCCACCGGGTCGCCGGCGTCCCGGATGTGGACGAAGTTGACCCCCTTCACCACCCGTCCGTCCCGGACGTCCAGGCAGGGGATGACGCGCTTTGCTAACATAAGCCCTCCCCCCTATTCCTGCGACCCGGCCAGGGCGATCGCCTGGGCCAAATCCACCGTTCCGGCGTAATAGGCCTTTCCGATGATGGCCCCGTACAGGCCCATGTCCCGCAGGCGCTCCACGTCCTCCAGGGTGGTCACGCCCCCGGAGGCCACAATGTTGCACGTCACGGCCTGCTGCAGCTTTTTGAGCTGGTCAAAGTTAGGGCCGGACAGCATCCCGTCTGCGTCAATGTCTGTAAAGACAATAAACTTTACACCTTTCTCCTCCATCTGCCGGGCAAAGTCCAGGTAGTCCAGCCCGGAGTCCCGCTCCCAGCCGGCGGTGCGCACCTTCCCGTTTTTGCAGTCGATGCCTACCGCCACCCGCTCGCCGTACCGCGCCAGGGCGGCGTCGAGAACCTGAGGAGCGGTGACGGCGGCCGAGCCGAGAATCATGCGGCCCGCGCCCGCTTCGGCTACGGTCTGGACGTCCTGTTCTGTTTTAATGCCGCCCCCCAACTCCACCCGGAGGCCGGAGCTGGCAATAACCTGGGAAATCTGCGGAAAATTGGAGCGCACCCCGTCCCTGGCCCCGTCCAGGTCTACCATATGCGCCCATCTGGCCCCGGCGGCGGCAAAAGCCCGGGCGGTCTCCAGCGGGTCGGCGGCCACCTTGTGGACGGTGGAGAACTCCCCTTTTTTCAGGCGCACGCAGGCGCCGTCCTTCATGTCGATGGCAGGCAGAATAATCATCGGTTCAACGCTCCAAAATTTTTTAAGATTTGCAGGCCAATCTCGCCGCTCTTCTCCGGGTGGAACTGGCAGCCGAACACATTCCCCCGGCCCACGGCGGCCACCACGGAGGGGCCATAGTCGGTGCGGGCAATCACGTCCCCCTCCCGCTGGGCGTAGCCGCAGAAACTGTGGACGAAGTAGACGTACACCCCGTCGTCCAGACCCCGGAACAGGGGGCTGCCATTTTGAAAGCGCAGGCTGTTCCAGCCGATATGGGGCAATTTGTAATCGGTCTGGATGCTGGCCACCCGTCCGGGCACCAGGCCCAGGCCGGCGCAGGGGCGCACCTCCTCCCCCCGGTCAAAGAGCAGCTGCATCCCCAGGCAGATGCCCAAAATGGGTTTTTTCTCCGCCTGGGTTCGTAAAACATCGTCCAGCCCGGCTCGGCGCAGCCGGTTCGCCGCATCGGGAAAGGCCCCCACGCCGGGCAGGATGACAGCGTCGGCGCGCTCCAGTTCCGCGGCCTCGCTGGTGACACAGGTGGGCAGGCCCAGATAGCCCATGGCGTTGACCACGCTTTTCAGGTTGCCCACCCCGTAGTCCACAATGGCAGTTTTGCCCATTTACAGCACCCCTTTGGTGGATGTCACGCCCTGGCCGGTGATTCTGGATGCCTCCCCCAGGCAGACCCCCAGGGCCTTGAACATGGCCTCGGTCATGTGGTGGGCATTGCTGCCGTAGAGGGCGCGGATGTGCAGCGTGGTCTGGCTGTTCATGGCCAGGGCGCGCATAAATTCCTCCGTCAGGCAGGCATCGTAGTCCCCGATTCGCTCCTGGGGCGTCTCCGCCTGGAAGTAGAGAAAGGCCCGGTTGGAAAAATCCAGCGCCACATGGCACAGAGCCTCGTCCATGGGGATGAACGCCGAGGCAAAGCGCCGAATGCCCTGTTTGTCCCCCAGGGCCTGCCGGAGGGCCTGGCCCAGGACGATGCCCACGTCCTCCACGGTGTGGTGGGCATCCACGTGCAGATCCCCTTTGGCCTTCAGCTTCAGGCCGAATTTGGCGTAAAAGGCCAGGGCGGTCAGCATATGGTCAAAAAAACCGATGCCTGTTTCTGCGGACACCTCTCCCCCCTCCAGGTTCAGGGACAGGGAAATCTGCGTCTCCTTGGTGTTTCGTTCAATCGCCGCAATGCGCTCCATCTACTCCCCCTCCTTCTGCAAAACGAATTTCAATGGAATTGGCGTGGGCCGTCAGCTTCTCGCTCCGGGCCAGGGCGATGATTTCGTCCTTCACCGGGGCCAGCGTGGAACGGTCATATTCGATAACGCTGATGGATTTCAAAAAGCTGTCCACCGACAGCGGGGAGAAAAAGCGGGCCGTCCCGGAGGTGGGCAGCACATGATCCGGCCCGGCCAGATAGTCCCCCAGGGGCTCCGGCGACCACAGGCCCAAAAACACCGCCCCCGCGTTTTCCACCAGGGGCAGCAGCTGCCGGGGCTGGGCGACGGCCAGCTCCAGGTGCTCCGGGGCGATTTCGTTGGCCAGGGCCACGCACTGCTCCAGGCTATCGCAGACGATGGCGCAGCCGAAGGCCCCCAGGGAGGCCTCAATAATCTCCCGGCGGCTGAGATAGCCCAGCTGCCGCTGGATTTCCTTGTCCACCGCCTGGGCCAAGGCCATGCTGTCGGTCAGCAGGACGGCGGAGGCCAGTCTGTCGTGCTCGGCCTGGCTGAGCAGGTCTGCGGCCACATAGGAGGGCCGGGCGGAGCTGTCGGCGACGACCAGCACCTCGGACGGGCCGGCCACCATGTCGATGTCCAGTTGACCGTAGGCCATGCGCTTGGCGGCGGCCACATAGGCGTTGCCCGGCCCCACCAGCTTGTCCACCTTGGGGATAAACCCCGCCCCATAGGTCAGGGCGGCCACAGCCTGGGCTCCGCCCACGGCCAACACCCGGTCCACCCCGGCTATTTTGGCGGCGGCCAGCACCGCGTCGTTCAAATTTTCCGTGGGGGGCGTGACCATAATCAGCTCCCGCACCCCCGCCACCTTGGCGGGAACGGCGTTCATCAGCACCGAGGAGGGGTAGGCCGCCGTGCCGCCGGGGACGTACAGCACCACCC
>JAJPXI010000052.1 GCA_021205585.1 Oscillospiraceae bacterium | reverse complement strand
TGGGCCCAGGAGCCGGGGGAGCGGGGGCTGGGCCTGGCGGTGGTCAACCGACTGGACAAGGCGGCGGGCTTCCGGGTGGTGGAGCTGCCCGGCGGCGGACAATAAACGCGGTACTAATTTCCTTTTTGGATTTTAGCATATAATTCTATACCGGCCGCGCCCGGATGGGGCGGCGCAAGAGAAAGGACGTATGATTTATGGTAAAGGTAATCGGTTTTACAGGCCCCACCGGGGCGGGGAAGTCCACGGTGCTGAAAAAGCTGGAGGCCATGGGCGCCCCCACGCTGGACTGCGACGGGGTGTACCACCGCCTGCTGGAGGAGAGCGAGCCCATGCGCCAACAGCTGAAGGAGCGCTTTGGCCCGGAAATCTTCACCGCCGAGGGCGCAGTGGATCGCAAGGCCCTGGCCGCCCTGGCCTTTTCCCAGGAGCAGGCTCTGGCCGACCTGAACGCCATCACCCACCCCTATGTGGCCCAGGAGGTGGACGCGTTCCTCGCCAAAGCGGAGGCGGACGGGGCGGCCCTGGCCGGAATCGAGGCCGTCGCCCTGTTTGAAAGCGGCCTGGACAGCCGCTGCCGCTACACCGTGGCCGTCACCGCCCCGGCGGAGGACCGGGTGGCGCGGGTGATGGAGCGGGAGGGTGTCTCCCAGGAGTACGTCCAGGAGCGGGCGAACCACCAGCACGAGAACATCTGGTATTGGAGGCAGTGCAGCTTCGCCATTTTGAACGACGGCGACATGGAGAAGCTTGAAAAGCGCACCCAGACCCTGCTGGACTACATCGCGGAATTGAAGCAGTGAATCGGGAGGTAAGAGTATGAGCGAGGAAAAAACCCTGGGACAGCAGCGCCGGGAGGCGCTGTGCTACCAGCAGAAGAACGCCTGGGACTGCCTGGCCCAGGGGGAGGAGGAGGCCCTGAACGCCTACTGCGAGGACTACAAGCGCTTTTTGGACGAGGGCAAAACCGAGCGGGAGTGCGTGGACTATATCCTCCGGTTGGCGCAGGCCAACGGCTTCAAGCCGCTGGTGCGGGGGACGGTGCTGCTCCCCGGGGACAAAATTTATTCCGTCAACCGGGGCAAGTCCATTATGCTGGCCGTCGTCGGGGAGGAAAAGCTGGAGCGGGGGGCCAACATCGCCGCCGCCCATATCGACTCCCCCCGCCTGGATCTAAAGCAGAACCCCCTGTACGAGGCCGACGAGCTGGCCTTCCTCAAGACCCACTATTACGGCGGCCTGCGCAAATACCAGTGGGTGACCATCCCCCTGGAGCTCCACGGGGTAGTGGCCATGAAGGACGGCAGCGTGATTAAGGTGCGCGTCGGGGACGGCCAGGGCGACCCGGTGTTCACCATCGACGACCTGCTGCCCCACCTGGCCCGCGATCAGGTGAAAAAGACCCTGGGGGAGGCCATCCCCGCCGAGAACCTGAACGTGTTGGTGGGCAGCCGTCCCTTCCGGGAGGACGAGGGCTCCGAGCGGGTCAAGCTGGCCATTCTGGAGCTGCTCAACCAGAAGTACGGCATTGTGGAGGCCGATTTCATCTCCGCCGAGCTGTCCGCCGTGCCGGCCTTCCGGGCCAGTGACGTGGGCTTCGACCGCTCCCTCATCGGGGCCTACGGCCAGGACGACCGGGTGTGCGCCTACGCCTGCCTGGCGGCCCTGTTCCAGCTGACAACGCCCCGCCGCACCGCCGTCTGTATGCTGGCTGACAAGGAGGAAATCGGTTCCGAGGGCGTGACCGGGATGCAGTCCGCCGCTTTCGACACCTTTATGGAGGATTTATGCCGCTCCCAAAATTCCAACCTTGGCGTCTGCCTGGAGCAGTCCTTCTGCCTGTCCGCCGACGTGACCGCCGGGTATGACCCCAACTTTGCCGAGGTCTATGAAAAGCGCAACAGCGCCCGGGTGGGCTACGGCCTGAGCCTGTGCAAATACACCGGCGGCGGCGGCAAGTCCGGTGCCTCCGACGCCTCCGCCGAGATGGTGGCCTACGCCCGCCGGGTGCTGGACGAGGCCAACGTGGTCTGGCAGATGGCGGAACTGGGCAAAACCGACCAGGGGGGCGGCGGCACCGTGGCCGTCTACCTGGCCAAGCGCAATATCGACACCCTGGACGCCGGCGTGCCCGTGCTGAGTATGCACGCCCCCTTCGAGACCACCTCCAAGGTGGACTGCTATATGACCTACAAGGGCGTCCGGGCGGTCTACGAGGCATAAGAGCGCATAAACCGCCGCCCGGCAGGGTACAATACTCCCACCAAAAAAGAACGGGAGGCGGCGCGGTGAAGCAGACGGAACAGACCGGCCCCACGGGGGAGCAGGAGGAAGAGCAGGGCCAGAGCGCCATGAACCAGCGGCAGCAGCAGATTGTGGACATGGGCTGCGCCACCATCACGACCCGCCGGGGAACCATCCACACCCTGACCATCGTGGGCCAGGTGGAGGGCCACCAGCTCCTCCCGCCCAACACCAAGAGCACCAAGTACGAGCACGTCATGCCCCTGCTGGCCACCGTGGAGGAGAGCGAGGACATCGACGGCCTGCTGATTCTGCTCAACACCATGGGGGGCGACATCGAGGCCGGCCTTGGCATTGCCGAGCTGATTGCCAGCATGCGCAAGCCCACGGTCTCCCTGGTGCTGGGGGGCGGGCACTCCATCGGGGTGCCCCTGGCCGTGGCCGCCCGGCGCTCCTTCATCGCTCCCTCCGCCGCCATGACCATCCACCCCGTGCGCATGAGCGGCCTGGTCATCGGCGTGGCTCAGACCTTCCACTATTTCCAGCGTATCCAGGAGCGCATCCTCCAGTTCGTCACCCAGAACAGCCGGGTCAGCCGGGAGGTGTTCACCAAAATGATGCTCCAGACCGAGGAGCTGGCCGCCGACGTGGGCAGCGTCATCTACGGGGAGGAGGCCGTGCGCGTGGGCTTAATCGACCAAATTGGTGGCCTGTCCGACGCGCTGGAGTGCCTGCACGGGATGATCGACCGCCGCCGGGAGCGGGACGAATCGGACGGGGAGCCGCCGCCGGGCGGGAAAAATTTTTGATTTTTCGTCCGCCCGCCCTTGACAACCGGGGCGGGCGGGTGATATAATCTCCGTAAATTGAATAGCCGAACAGGTGCCCGCGGTTCCGCCGCGGGAGAATAGGGAAACGGGTGCAAGTCCCGTGCGGTGCCGCCGCTGTGATGTGGAGCCCGCTTCAAATGCCACTGACAAAGCGCAGCTTTGCCGGGAAGGGAAGCGGACGAGGAAGCAGAGCCAGAAGACCTGCCTGTTTGGGTGCTTCATGCTCCGCGGACACGGATGCGGCGAGGAACCTCCTGCAAAGGCGCTGCCTGGGCAGTGGGTGGTTGTGCTGTCGATCGGTTGTCCTGCTCCTGGAGCGGGACATTTTCGTTTGTCCCCCCGGAGCGGGCCGCCCGAAAGGCCGCTCTGCCGTCGTGCCCGGATATCTTCAGGGAGGGACTTACATATGTTAGAAGGTCGGATTCGGTGCGCCGCCTTGCGGGAAAAGCTGACCGACGCCGAGACGGCGGCCCGTCTGATTGAGGACGGCATGATTGTGGCCGTCAGCGGCTTTACTCCCGCCGGGTGCCCCAAGGAGGTGCCGCTGGCCCTGGCCAGACAGGTTTCCTCCGGGGAGCGGCAGGTGCGAATCAGCCTGTGGACGGGGGCGTCCACAGGGCGGGAGATCGACCAGGCCCTGGCCGGCGCGGGGGTCATCGCCCGGCGGCTGCCCTATCAGTCGGATCCGGTGCTCCGGGCCGCTGTCAACGGCAGGGGAAAGGCCGAGGTTGCCTACACCGATTTGCACTTGAGCCAGGTGGCCGACCGGGCGCGGCGGGGCTTTTTGGGCAAGGTGGACGTGTGCGTGGTGGAGGCCTGCGTCATCCGGGAGGACGGCGGGCTGATTCCCACCACCTCCGTAGGGAACACCCCCTGCTTTATCACCGAGGCCGACACGGTCATCGTGGAGCTGAACCTGGCCCAGCCCGCGGAGCTGGAGGGCCTGCACGATATTTACCGGCCCGACGGCGCGCTGATTCCCATCGACAGCGCGGCGGTCCACATCGGCAAGGCGTTCATGCCCTGCCCGCCGGAGAAAATCGCCGCCATCGTGGTGACCAACCGGCCGGACGATTTGGCGGATTTGTCCCCGGTGGACGAGAACAGCCGGGCTATGGCCGGGCATATCTGCGCCCTGCTCAAGCGGGAGTCGGCCAGCGGGCGGATGCCCGGGAGCCTGACCATCCAGGCCGGCGTGGGCAACGTGGCCAACGCGGTGCTGGAGGGGCTGATGGAGTACGACCTGGAACCACTGGAGTATTACGCCGAGGTCATCCAGGACTCCGCCCTGAACCTGCTGGATGCGGGGAAGATGAAGGCCCTCAGCGGCACCGCCCTGACCCTGTCCCCCGGTGCGATGCGGCGGTTTTTTGACCGCCTGACCGACTACCGGCGCAACGTGGTGCTGCGGCCCCAGGAAATCAGCAACAACCCCGCGGTCATCGCCCGCCTGGGCCTGGTGGCCATGAACACGGCCATTGAGGCGGACATTTACGGAAATGTCAACTCCACCCATGTCCTGGGCACCGATATGATGAACGGTATCGGCGGCTCCGGGGATTTCGCCCGAAGCGCGGCCCTGACCATCTTCATCACCAGTTCCACCGCCAAGAGCGGCTCCATCTCCAGCATCGTCCCCATGGTGTCCCACACCGACCACACCGAGCACGACGTGGACATCCTGGTCACCGAGCAGGGTCTGGCGGATCTGCGCAACAAGGCCCCCAGGGAGCGGGCGGAGGAGATAATCGAAAACTGCGCCCACCCAGACTACAAGCCCCTGCTGCGGGACTATTTCCGCAGCGCCTGCGCCGCCACGGGAAACGCCCACATCCCCCATCTGCTGGAGGAGTGCTTTTCTTTCCACACCCGATATAAACAAACCGGCACGATGCGGCTGCCGGAACAAGGAGGAACCTGAAATGGGAGAAATTTTTGAGGCGGCCATGGTCATCTGCTTCGGCATCTCCTGGCCCACGTCGGTCTACAAATCGCTGAAATCCCGCACCACCAAGGGCAAAAGCCTGATGTTCGAGTGCTTTATCCTGTTTGGCTATGTCTGCGGCATCGTGGGCAAGATTATCACCCACAACATCACCTATGTCTTTGCGTTCTACATCCTGAATATCTGCATGGTCACGGTGGATTTGTGCCTGTACTTCCGCAACGCCAAGCTGGACAGGGCGGCGGAGGCCGCCGCCAAGGGCGAGTAAACCCGCCCGCCACAAGGGGGGACATCCATTTCAGACATGGATTTCACCATATATGAGTTCCGTTTGAAAAACCCGGCAATCTCAGTGATTGCCGGGTTTTTCACTAATTATAGAAAGTGCTTTTCGAGCAATTTGAATTGAATTTTATGAGCTCTAAAGCTTTTTCCGGTTTTTCAGTAGACCCTAATTATAGACTCTGCCCGCTTCTCTTGTTCTTGTTTTATCCCCGGAAACCTGATATACTAATACTAATTCTTCATAAAAAGATACTTCTTTTTATGAAGAATATGTATGGCATCCAGCCTGATTTTGAAGGCAGTGCCTTCAAAATCCCGTCTCATACGATTCTCATCGCGCTGGGCGCTATAAAAGCGCATTTGCGCTTTTCCATGAGAATCATCAAAAAAACATTTTTGTCGGAGAAATCGCTATGCTGTTCAACTCCATTGATTTTTTGATTTTCTTCCCCCTGGTCACCCTGGCCTACTTCCTCCTGCCCAAACGGGCGCGGTGGGTCTGGCTGCTGGTGGCGAGTTACTTTTTTTATATGTGCTGGAACGCAAAATACGCGCTCCTGATCGCCGCGTCCACCCTGATTACCTATCTCAGCGGCCTGCTGCTCCAGCGGGCCGGGAAAATCCCGGAGGAGCGCCGCCGGAACAGGCGAAAAAAGCTGTGGGTGGCCCTGAGTTTTCTTCTAAACCTGGGTATTCTGTTCTTTTTCAAGTATTTTGATTTCTTTCTGGACAACCTGTCCGTTCTGCTGGCCCTGGTGGGTGTGGCCCTCCGGCAGCCCTCTTTCGACATCGTCCTCCCCGTGGGCATCTCCTTTTACACCTTCCAGGCCCTGTCCTACACCATGGACGTATACCGGGGCGAAACCGCGCCGGAACGGAATTTTTTCCGATACGCCCTGTTCGTCTCCTTCTTCCCCCAACTGGTGGCGGGGCCCATCGAGCGCTCCAAAAATCTGCTGAGCCAGCTGCGCCGGGAACACTCTTTCGACCCCAGGCTGGCGCGGGAGGGCCTGCTGCTGATGCTGTGGGGGATGTTTGAAAAAATCGTCGTCGCAGACCGGCTCTCCTACCTGGTCACCGAGGTCTATGACAATTACGCCTCCCTCCCCGGCAGCGCCATAGTGCTGGCCACGGCAGCATTTTCGATACAAATGTACGGCGATTTTTCCGGGTATTCCCATATTGCAACGGGCGCGGCGCGGGTGCTGGGGATTCGGCTGATGGAGAACTTCCGCCAACCATACCTGGCCCGATCCACGGCGGAGTTCCGGCGGCGGTGGCACATCTCCCTGACCACCTGGTTCCGGGATTACCTGTACATCCCCCTGGGGGGCAACCGAAAGGGAGTCGCCCGCAAATACATGAATGTGTCGATTGTCTTCCTGGCCAGCGGCCTGTGGCATGGAGCCAGTTGGAGTTTTGTGGCCTGGGGCGCTTTAAATGGGCTGTATCAGATTTTAGGGAATTTCCTGGCCCCTGTCCGTGAGAAACTGTGCCGCGTCTTTCGCATCTGTAAGGAAAAGCCTTTCTGGGTGCTGATGTGCGTGGCCTGGACTTTCTGGCTGGAAACGTTCTCCCGCCTGTTCTTTCGCGCGGATTCCTTTACCACCGCAGTGTCCATGCTTCGCCATGTATTTTCTCGCCCATTCCTTCTGTCCGGCTGGGACGCGCTGTTCAGCCTGGGGCTGAGCAGCGCGGATTTTGCCGTGGCGCTGGCAGCTATCGTTGTATTGACTTTGGGGGATTTATATCGGGAACACCGAGGTTCTCCCATGCCCGTGCTGATGTCCATGCCCCTGCCGGTGCGGTGGGCCGTATATCTGGCGGGGCTGTTTGTGGTGCTGATTTTTGGCGTTTACGGCCCCGGCTACTCCGAAATTCAGTTTATTTACTTCCAGTTTTGAGGTGGCGGTATGAAACATAAAACCCGATTTTTTATCAGCGCCGCCTGCTTCCTGGTGGTCTTTGCCCTGTTGTTTTTCCCTCTGAAAGAACTGCTGGCCCGGAAAACCCTGACCGCTCCTTTCGACATGACCAATAAAATCAGCGGCTTTTACAATGAGCCGGAGGACGAATTTGAGGTGCTGTTTTTAGGACCCAGCCACGCCTACGCCTCTTTCAGCCCCCTGCGGCTGTGGGAGGACACGGGGGTGAAAAGCTACACCTTTTCCACCAGCCAACAGCCTATTTGGGCCACCTATACCTACCTGAAGGAGGCGCTGAAGCGCCAGTCCCCCGCCCTGGTGGTGGTGGAATGCGTTGAAGCCATCCGCATGGAGGAATACTACGATGAGGGCGTGACCTACTCCTACATGGACGACATCCCCTTTTCCTGGAACAAGGTCAAGCTGGCCTGGGTGTCCGCCGACACGCTGTCGGGTCGGGTGGAACTGCTGTGCAACTTTTTCAAATACCATGGCCGCTGGGACAGCCTGACCGGCGCGGATTTCACCTTTGTCCGCTCCCAGGTGCAGAGCACTTATAAGGGCTATGTCCTGCTGGATCTCCAGGAGGAGGAGCAGCCCCAGCCGGACATTTCAGAGGTGACGGAACGCGC
This sequence comes from Oscillospiraceae bacterium, assembly GCA_021205585.1. Lineage (GTDB taxonomy): Bacteria > Bacillota > Clostridia > Oscillospirales > Oscillospiraceae > JAJPXI01. The sequence continues at coordinate 439 of JAJPXI010000052.1, read as the reverse complement.
CGCGCTGCTGGAAAAGAACGAATACTGGCTGCGGAAAATCATCGAGCTGTGCCAGGAGGAGGGAATCGAGCTGTGGCTGGTCAAGGCCCCTTCCAACATCACCGTTGAGGACAAGGCCACGCTCAATTCCGTGGAGGATTTGGCGGCAGAATACGGCGTGCTGTTCCACGATTTTAACGAGGACTACGAGGAAATCGGCCTGACCGGGGCGCTGTTTTACGACCACGCCCACCTGGATGGCCAGGGCGCCGCCCTGTTCACCGACTATTTTTCCGAGTGGATGCTGGAGCGGGCAGCGAACCTGGCCGCAGACGCGGACGATGCGGACTGGGCCGCCGAGGCCGCAGAGTACGAGGCGGCGCTGGCGGCCTTGGATGAATCATAAAAGGAAGCACTGATTAAATGCGCCTGCGGCGTCTGGCGGAACTTTTCCGCCAAA
>JAJPXI010000025.1 GCA_021205585.1 Oscillospiraceae bacterium | reverse complement strand
CCGCATAGAGCGGCAAGAGCGAATTGCGAGTCAAATTTCCGTCAGAACAAGGCGCCGCAGTCCGCTCTGTGCGGTGTTGCCTAAAGGGTCGCCCGTCCTTCCCGCTCCTGCTCTCATGCAAATGGAGGTCATTTACAGCGATGCGGGGCCAGATGTTCTGCTTGCGCAAAGAGCGGCAAAATGGTATAATAGCCGCAAGTAGAAATTCAGATTGGGAACGGGGGATTCCATGAACATACTCCGCCTGCTTTCCAGCCGCCGGGAGCGGCGGGGGGTTCTGCTCTGCGGGGCTTACGGCATGGGCAACGCAGGGGACGAGGCCATTTTGCACGCCATTCTGGCCCGGCTGCGCACCGCCGCGCCGGAGGAGCCGGTGACCGTGTTGTCCAAAAACCCGGCAGAAACTCAAAAAATGCATGGCGTCCAGGCCGTCCATATGTTCCATCCGCACCGGTTTTTCCTGCTGGCCCGGCGCACCCGGCTGTATATCAGCGGGGGCGGCACCCTGCTGCAGGACATCACCTCCAGCCGCTCTTTATACTTCTACCTGCTGACCATCTGGCTGGCCAGGGCCCTGGGCAACCAGGTGATTCTGTACGGCAGCGGCGTCGGCCCCATCCGCCGCCCCATGGGGCGGAAATGGGCCGCCTACGTGCTGAAAAACTGCGTGGACAGCGTTACCCTGCGGGACTCCCTCTCCCTGAAGGAGCTGGAGGGGCTGGGCCTGTCCCCAGGCTCGGCCCGGCTGACCGCCGACCCCGCCCTGGCTGTGGAGCGGGAGGATGCCGCCACCGTAGACCGGGCCATGGTTCAGGCCGGGATGGAGCCGGAGGGGCGGTACTTGGGCTTTGCCCTACGGCCCTGGGAGGGCTTTGCGGAAAAGGCCCCCCAGTTTGCCGCCCTGGCGGACTACGCCTGGGAGAAATACGGCCTGAAGCCCGTCTTTTTGCCCATCGTCCCCGCCCAGGATCTGCCCGCCGCCCGCCTGGCAGCGGGGAACATCCAAACGGCCCCCTGTCGCTTTGTGGAGCGGCTGGACGCCGCCCCCCGCCAGGCGGCCAACCTGTTCTCCCGGATGGAGGCGGTGGTTTCCATCCGGCTGCACGGGCTGATTTTCGCCGCTGCCCAGGGCGTCCCCGCCGTAGGGGTGGCCTACGACCAGAAGGTCAGCGCCTTTATGGAGGACAGCGGGCAGAGTACATACTGCGCCCTGGAGGAAGTCTCCTTTCCCCGCCTGGCCGCCCTTCTGGACAGGGCTTTGTCCGGCGGGAACGGGCCGGAGACGGAAAAACTGCGCCGGGCGGAGGCGGGTAATGGCCTGGCGCTGGAGGAAATTTTAACCGATTTGCGGCGAGAAGGTGAAGAAAATTGAAACAGATTATCTGCCTTTCCCACACCCCCTGGGGAAACCGGCCCAACCGCACCCAGCAGCTGCTGTCCCGGCTGAAGGGGGTTTCGGTGTTGTTTTTTGAGCCGCCGGCGGACAAGCCGGAGGCCAGAGGGCGCAAGGTGCGGCCCAACGTGATGGTGTACCAGCTGCCGAAGACCGCCGGCGCGGCCCTTGTCTCCCAGCGCGGCTGGCGGCGCGTTACCGACTGCGTGGAAAGGGCCATGGCCCGGCACCGCTTCCGGGAGCCGGTGCTGTGGTGCACCACCCCGCAGAACGTCCATCTGCTGGACTACCTGGCCTGCCGGGGAGTGGTGTACGACTGCCACCGCTACTGGTCCAACCTGCCCGCCCGCTGGGAGGGGGAGCTGGCGGCCTCGGCGGACATTTGCTTTGCCGCCTCGGAGGGGCTGGCGGACCGGCTGGCCCCCTGCAGCGGGAACATTGCCCTGCTGCCCAACGGGGTGAATTTTCCCCTGTTCAGCAAGGAAATTGACCGGATTCCCCCGGATATGGCGGATTTGAAGGGGCGGCCCGTCTTGGGCTTTGTGGGGGCGCTGACCTCCGATTTGCTCATCAAGCCCCTGCTCCACTGCGCCGAGACCCACCCGGACTGGGCGTTTGTGCTCATCGGCCCGGTGGCCCAGTCGGAGTACCTGCCCCAACTGGAGGAGCGGGACAACATCCGCGTTTTGGGGCCGAGGCCCCTGGTGGACATCCCGGAGTATCTCGCCGCCTGCGACGTGTGCCTCCAGCTGCTGCGCCGGCGAAATAAGGACAGCGACGTGCTGCCCGCCCGTATCTACGAATATCTGGCCGCCGGAAAGCCGGTGGTGTCCATGCTCTGGCAATACCAGCAGGAGGACTTCCCCAATGTGGTCTATTACGCCCGCACCGTCCCGGATTTCGAGACCCAGTGCCGCCGGGCTGTGGAGGAGGATCCCGCCGCCCTGCGCCGCCGCCGCCGGGACCACGGCCGGGCCGCCGCCTGGGACAACCGGGCCGCCCAGGTGGCCCAGCTGCTGGAGGGCAACGGCCTCTGGCCGGAGGAAAAAAGCAAATAAACGGTTTCCCACGGCGCCCGCGCCGGCTTTATGCGTACAATAGGAGGTCAATATGAAAAAAGCAGCTGTCATTTTAGGATCCGACTCCGATTTGGAGACCATGCGGCCCTGCATCGCCCGCCTGAGGGAGTTTGAAATCCCCGTTCAGGTGCGCATCATCTCGGCCCACCGCACCCCGGAGGAGGCCTCCCGCTTCGCCGCCGCCGCCGCCGGGGAGGGCTTCGGCGTGCTGATTGCCGCCGCCGGGAAGGCCGCCCACCTGGCGGGGGTTCTGGCGGCCCACACCGTTTTGCCCGTCATCGGCGTGCCCATGAAAACCTCCATGATGGGCGGGCTGGACAGCCTGCTTTCGGTGGTGCAGATGCCCAAGGGGGTGCCGGTGGCCTGCGTGGCGGTGGACGGGGCGGACAACGCCGCCATCCTGGCCGCCCAGACGTTGGCCCTGGGGGACGAAGAGCTGACCGCCCGGCTGGCCCGGTTCAAAAAGGAGCTGGCAGACCAGGTGGCCCAGAAGGACGCGGCCGTCCAGGCCCGGTTCGCCGGGGAAGGAGCGGAAAAATGAAAGATTCCCACTCCGAGTCCTACGCCGCCGCCGGGGTGGACGTCACCGCCGGATACGAGGCGGTCAACCGCATCACCCCCTTGGTGGAGTCCACCTACATCCCCGGCGTTTTGGGCACCCTGGGGGGCTTCGGGGGCCTGTTCGCCCCGGATGTCTCCGGTATGGAAAAGCCCGTGCTGGTCTCCGGCACCGACGGGGTGGGCACCAAGCTGAAGCTGGCCTTCCTGCTGAACAGGCACGACACCGTAGGCGTGGACTGCGTGGCTATGTGCGTCAACGACATTATCTGTTCCGGGGCCATGCCCCTGTTCTTCCTGGACTATCTGGCGGTGGGCAAAAACCGCCCGGAGCGCATCGAGGCCATCGTCTCCGGCGTGACCGAGGGCTGCCGCCAGGCGGGCTGCGCCCTGATCGGCGGGGAGACCGCCGAGATGCCCGGCTTTTACAGCCCGGAGGAGTACGACCTGGCCGGGTTCGCCGTGGGCCTGACCGACGCCGCGCACATGATCGACGGCTCCGCCCTGGAGCCGGGGGACGCCCTGCTGGGTCTGGCCTCCTCCGGCGTCCACTCCAATGGTTTTTCTCTGGTGCGCAAGGTGTTCGGAATCGATGAGGGGGGCCTCTCCGTTCTGAACGCCGTGCCGCCGGGGCTGGACGCCACCCTGGGGGAGACCCTGCTGCGCCCCACCCGCATCTATGTCAAGGCGGTCAAGGCTCTGCTCCAGGGGGGAATTCAGGTGAAGGCCGTCAGCCACATCACCGGCGGCGGCCTGTATGAAAATGTCCCCCGGATGATGAAGCCGGGGCTGACCGCCCGCATCGACACCGCCAGCTTCCCCGTTCCCCCCATCTTCCAAGCCATCGCCCAGGCGGGGAGCATTCCGGAGCGGGATATGTACAATACATTTAACATGGGCCTGGGGATGGTGCTGGCCGTCCCCGCCGCCCAGGCTGAACAGGCTACGGCGCTGCTGACCCAGGCGGGAGAGCAGATGTTTGCCGTGGGCAGCGTGGTGCCCGGCAGCGCGGGAGTGGAGCTGGTATGAGCGCGGAGAAGCGGGTTGCCGTGCTGGTCTCCGGCGGCGGCACCAATTTGCAGGCTTTGATCGACGCCCAGAGCCGGGGGGAACTGACCGGCGGCCGTCTGGCAGCGGTGGTCTCCTCCAGCGCAGACGCCTTCGCCCTCCAGCGGGCAGAAAAGGCGCAGATTCCCACATATGTTCTCCCCAGGGGGGACTACAGCTCCAACCAGGCCATGACCGTGGCTCTGGCCGAACTGCTCCAGGGGCTGGACATCGACCTGGTGGTGCTGGCGGGCTTTATGCACATTCTGACCGGCGAGATGATTCAGGCCTTCCCCAATGCCATCCTCAACGTCCACCCGGCCCTGATTCCCTCCTTCTGCGGCGAGGGGTTTTACGGCCTGCGGGTTCACCGGCGGGCCCTGGAGCGGGGGGTCAAGGTGACGGGGGCCACCGTCCACTTTGTCAACGAGGAGCCGGACGGCGGGCCGATTATCCTGCAAAAGGCGGTGGACGTCCTGGAGGGGGACACTCCGGAGGCGCTCCAGCGCCGGGTGATGGAACAGGCCGAGTGGCAGCTGCTGCCCCGGGCGGTCTCCCTGTTTTGCCAGGGACGGCTGCGGGTGGAGGGCCGCACGGTTCACATTCTTGAAGGAGGAAGCGCATGAAAAATTCAGACCTCTTTGCCCTGCTGCGGGGTAACCCCTACCCCGGACGGGGCATCCTGCTGGGCAAATCCCCCGACGGGGGACGGGCCGTGGCCGCCTACTTTATCATGGGGCGCAGCGAGAACTCCCGCAACCGGGTGTTTGAACTGACCGAAGACGGCATCCGCACCAAGGCCTTTGATGAGTCCAAAATGACCGACCCCTCCCTGATTATCTACCATCCCGTCCGGGCGGTGGGGGAGGACACGGTGATTACCAACGGCGACCAGACCGACACCGTCCGGGACGCCCTGCTGGAGGGCAAGGTGTTTGCCCAGGCCCTGAAAACCCGCACCTTTGAGCCGGACGGGCCCAACTATACCCCCCGCATCTCCGGCCTGCTCCACCGGGACGGCAGCTACGCCCTGTCCATCCTGAAAAGCGCCGACGGCGACCCCGCCTCCTGCCGCCGCTTCTTCTTCGGCTACGAAGCGCCCCTGGCGGGACAGGGCCACTTCCTCCACACCTACATGGGGGACGGCCAGCCCCTGTCCTCCTTCCAGGGGGAGCCGGAGCAGGTGGCCATCCCCACAGGGGACGCCCAGGCCCTGGCCGACGGCGTTTGGGCGGCGCTGAACGGTGAAAACAAGGTGTCCCTCTTTGTGCGCACTATCGACCTGGCCACCGGGGAGAGCGTCACCATTTTGAAAAACAAACGGCAAGGAGACTGAACATGAAGGAACTGGAACTGAAATACGGCTGTAATCCCAACCAGAAGCCCGCCCGCATTTTTATGACCGAGGGGGAGCTGCCCGTCACCGTCCTGAACGGCAAGCCGGGGTATATCAATTTTATGGACGCGCTGAACTCCTGGCAGCTGGTCAAGGCCCTGAAGCGGGCCACCGGCCTGTGCGCCGCCGCCTCTTTCAAGCACGTCTCCCCCGCCGGGGCCGCCCTGGGCCTGCCCCTGAGCCAGGTGGAGCGGAGCATTTACTTTGTGGAGGATGGCCTTTCCCCCCTAGCCTGCGCCTATGCCCGTGCGCGGGGGGCCGACCGGCTCTGCTCCTACGGGGACTGGGCGGCCCTCAGCGACGTGTGCGATGAGGACACCGCCAACCTGCTCAAGCCGGAGGTGTCCGATGGGGTTATCGCGCCGGGCTATACCCCGGAGGCCCTGGAGATTTTGAAGAGCAAGCGCAAGGGCGGGTATAACGTGGTGCAGATCGACCCGGACTACACCCCCAAGCCTGTGGAGCAGCGGGACATCTTCGGCATCCGCTTCCAGCAGGGGTACAACGATTTTCCCATCCTCCCGGAGCTGCTGGACAACATTGTCACCCAGGCCAGGGATCTGCCCGACGCCGCCCGGCGGGATCTGCTGGTGGCGCTGATTACTTTGAAATACACCCAGTCCAACTCCGTGTGCTATGTGAAGGATGGACAGACCATCGGCGTGGGGGCCGGCCAGCAAAGCCGCATTCACTGCACCCGCCTGGCGGGGAACAAGGCCGATACCTGGTGGTTGCGGCAGCACCCCAAGGTGCTGGGGCTGCAATTTGTGGAGAATATCCGCCGCCCGGATCGGGACAACGCCATCGACATCTATATCTCCGACGAGCACGACGACATTCTGGCCGACGGGGTGTGGCAGCAGACCTTCCGGGTCAAGCCCCAGGTGTTGACGGCGGAGGAGAAAAAGCAGTGGGTGGCCCAGCTGACCGGCATCAGCGTGGGGTCCGACGCCTTCTTCCCCTTCGGGGACAATGTGGAGCGGGCCAGAAAGTCCGGCGTGTGCTACATCGCCCAGCCCGGCGGCTCCATCCGGGACGACAATGTGATTCAGACCTGCGACAAATACGGCATCGTCATGGCCTTTACCGGGATGCGGCTGTTCCATCACTGATATGAGGAGGAAAGACATATGAAGGTATTGGTGGTCGGCGGCGGCGGCCGGGAGCATGCCATCTGCTGGAAGCTGGCCCAGAGTCCCCAGGTCACTGGCCTGTGGTGCGCCCCCGGCAACGGGGGAATCGCGGACGTGGCCCAGTGCGTGGACATCGCAGCCACCGACGTGGAGGCCATGGTGCGCTGGGCGGGGGAGAACGCCATGGACTTTGTGGTGGTGGCCCCGGACGACCCCCTGGCCTTGGGCATGGTGGACGCCATGGAGGCATCGGGCATCCCCGCCTTCGGTCCCACGGCGGATGCCGCCATCATTGAGGCCTCCAAGGTCTTTTCCAAGGGCCTGATGGAGAACTACCACATCCCCACCGCCCGCTACCGGGCGTTCACCCAGATGGAGCAGGCCCTGGCCTATGTGGAGGAGCAAGGCGCGCCCATCGTGGTCAAGGCCGACGGCCTGGCGCTGGGCAAGGGGGTCGTGGTGGCTCAGAGCGTCCAGGAGGCCCGGCAGGCCGTGCGCGAGATGATGGCCGATAAAAAATTCGGCCAGGCGGGAACCCGTCTGGTCATCGAGGAGTGCATGACCGGCCCGGAGGTGACGGTGCTGGCCTTCTGCGACGGGGAGCATCTTTGCTGTATGCCCTCCAGCCAGGATCACAAGCGGGCCTACGACGGCAACCGGGGCCCCAACACCGGCGGCATGGGGGCCATCTCCCCCTCCCCCAATTACACCCCGGAGGTCGCCCGGCAGTGCATGGAGCAGATCTTCCTGCCCACCGTGGCCGCCCTGAAGGCCGAGGGCCGCCCCTTCCGGGGAGTGCTGTACTTCGGCCTGATGCTGACAGCGGAGGGGCCGAAGGTGGTGGAGTACAACGCCCGCTTCGGGGACCCGGAGTGTCAGGCGGTGCTGTCCCTGCTGGAGAGCGACCTGCTGGACATCCTGCTGGCCTGCCGGAACGGGACGCTGGATCGGCTGGACATCCGCTGGAAGCAGCAGGCCAGCTGCTGCCTGGTGCTGGCCTCCGGCGGCTACCCCCTGTCCTATCAGAAGGGCTACCCCATCTCCGGCCTGGAGCGGGCCGGGGAGACCGCCGTGGTGTTCCATGCGGGCACCCGCCGGGACGAGCAGGGCCGCCTTGTGACCAACGGAGGCCGCGTCCTGGGCGTGACCGCTACGGGGGCCGACCTGGACGCCGCCATCGACGCCGCCTACGCCGCCGCCGCCCACATCTCGTTCCAGGATATGCACTTCCGCCGGGACATCGGGCGGGTGTAACGCCCATCTTTCCGCCAAGGGAACGCATGGAGAACTTGAAAAAAGACCGGCCTCCGGGAAAGAATTTTGCCGGAGGCCGGTTTATTTTCAATTCCCTATTTTCCTATTGACAAAGTGGGTTATTAGAGATATAATCATACCATCAATCGCGAGAAGAGAGGGAGAGCGGGATGTGCGAGCTGCTGGGGGTGTTCACCCGGACGAAATTGACGGTCAACGACCTGCTGCGGGAGTTTTTCTCCCACAGCGCGGATCACCCCCACGGCTGGGGGCTGGCCTTTTTCTACGGCGGCGGCGTCTCCCTGGAGAAGGAGCCGGGCATGGCGTCGAAAAGCGCCTACCTTCGGGAGCGGCTGCGCCGGCCCATCTCCACCTGCGCTATGGCCGCCCACATCCGGCTGGCCACCCGGGGGACCATGGACTATGAAAACTGCCACCCCTTCGTGGG
>JAJPXI010000043.1 GCA_021205585.1 Oscillospiraceae bacterium | reverse complement strand
CGGGGGCCGTGCCTGGACGCTGCTGCACAACGGCACGGTGTTCGAGGCCCCGGAGCTGGATCGCTACGTCCACACCCAGGAGGGGCGCACGGACAGCGAGCGGATTCTCTGCCATTTGCTCAGCCAGGTCAACCAGGAACAGACCCTGTCCGGCGCACCCCTGACGACCCAACAGCGATTCGCGCTGCTGGAGCGGATGACCGCCCAGCTGTCCCGGCGAAGCAAGCTGAATCTGATGATTTACGATGGGGAGTTGCTCTACACCCACACCAATTACGCCGCCAGCCTCTACCAGGCCCAGGTGGAGGGGGGCCGGGTGTTCGCCACCACCCCCCTGGGCCGGCTGGACTGGCATCCCCTGCCCATGAATACCCTGTGCGCCTGGCGGCAAGGGGAGCCGGTGTTCCAGGGCAAGCCCCACGGCCACGAGTACCTGGACAACGAGGAGGATATGCGGCTTCTGTTTTTGGACTATGCCGTGCTGTAACGCCCGCTTTTTTGCTTTGGGAGGATGGACATGGACCGGGAAGCGGTAAAGGAGCGGCTGTACGAAAAATACATCGCTCCCATCAGAAAAAAGCGAAAAAAATACATCGGCATTGAAATTGAAATGCCGGTGGTCAACCTGTCCGGCGCGCCCACGGACTACGGCGCGGCCCAGGCCGCCGCCGCCGCCTTTCGTCGGCACTTCGGCTTTGTTCCCCAGAGCTTTGACGACAACGGCGTGTGCTACTGTGCCGTCGAGCCGGAAACGGGGGACGCCCTCTCCTTCGACTGCTCTTATAACAATATGGAGCTGTCCCTGGGGCGGGGGGAGAGCTTGGGGCAGCTGTGGGAGCGGTTTTCCCGATATGTGTCGTTTTTGAACGGGGCGCTGGGCAAAACCGGGCACATCCTGACCGGGATGGGGGTGAATCCGGGCCGGGCGGTGAACCGGCGGGACTACCTCCCGGCAGAGCGCTATCGGATGCTGGAGCACTATCTGCAAAAAAGCGGTGCGTGGGAGACACCCTCCCGGCGCTTCCACGCCTACCCCGACTTCGGCGCGTTCACCAGCGCCTCCCAGGTACAGTTGGACGTGAGCTATGACCGGCTGCTGCCGTCCCTGCGGGCTTTCTCCCTGGTGGAGCCGGTGAAAGCGGTGCTGTTCAGCAATTCCCTGCTGCCAGGGGAGCCGGAGCTGCTGTGCGTGCGGGATATGCTCTGGGCGGACAGCACCCACGGCATCAACCCCCACAACGTGGGGATGCTGGATTGGCTGCCGGACAGCGTGGACGACCTGCTGGAATACCTCTGCACCACCAGTCTTTTCTGTGCCCTGCGGGAGGGGCGTTACTGCTCTTTCCGGCCCCTGCCCGTGGCGGATTACCTGGGGCGGGAGAAGGTCACGGGGGAATACTACGCCGCCCCGGGCTGGGCGGAAATGGACTTTCGCCCGGAGCCGGAGGATCTGGCCTTTCTGCGCACCTATAAATTTGAGGATTTGACTTTCCGCGGAACCATCGAATTCCGCAGCGTCTGCTGCCAGCCCTTTTCCCAGGCCATGACGGTGGCCGCCTTTCATATGGGGCTGATGGAGCGCCCGGAGGAGCTGGCCGCCCTGCTGGAATCTGACCGGGCGCTGTACCACCACGGCTACTCCGCCCCGGAGCTGCGGGCGCTGATGAACCGAAAAGACTGGCCGGGGTTTGTCAGCCGGGAGGCCCTGCGCCGGCTGTGCCTGGATGTGCTGAAGCTGGCACAGGAGGGACTGAAGGGGCTTAGCCGGGGAGATGAACGGTTTTTGACGCCCCTGTTCCATCGGGCGGAGACACTGACCTCCCCCGGCAGATACATGGCTCAGCAGTTGGAGCAGGGGACATCCATGCGGGAACTGGTTTTGGAATACGCCCGGCTGAGCTGACAGGAGGAACAAAAAATGAGAGAACATACCTTTGGCCCGGAGCTGGGCTTTGCCACCCGCGCCGTCCATGTGGGGAACGACGTGGACCGGGACAGCGGGGCTATCAAGCGGCCCATCACCATGGCCAACAGCTATGAACTGCCCTACGACCCCACGGACATGAACTGGTCCAGTGCCGGAGGGAATCTGTACACCCGTAACGGCGGCGTCAACCAGCGCTACCTCCAGGAGCGTATCGCCGCCCTGGAGGGGGGAGAGGACTGCGTGGTGCTGGCCTCCGGCGTGGCCGCCCTGTCCGGGCTATTTTTCTCCCTGCTGGAGCAGGGGGATCATGTGGTGTTTTCCAGCGTGACCTACATTGCCGTTTACCGGCTGCTCAACGAGCTGTTTAACGGCAAATTCGGTGTGGAAACCACTCTGGTGGACACCTCCGACCCGGCCAACGTGGAGGCCGCCCTGCGGCCAAACACCAGGTTAATCCATATCGAAACGCCGGGCAATCCCACCCTGTCCGTCTCCGACATCCGGGCCATCGCAGACATCGCCCACCGCCACGGGGCGCTGCTCAGCGTGGACAACACCTTCGCCTCCCCCTATAACCAAAGGCCGCTGGAGCTGGGAGCGGACTTTTCGGTGGAGAGCCTGACCAAGTATATCAACGGCCACGGCGACGCCATGGGGGGTGCCATCGTGGGGAAAACCGAGTATCTTGACCGCGTCCGTGCTCAGGCCCAGGTCAACCTGGGGGGGATCATCAGCCCCTTCAACGCCTGGCTGATTATGCGGGGCAGCGCCACCCTCCCCCTGCGCATGAAGGCTCACAACGAAAATGCCCTGGCCATCGCCAGATGGCTGGAGGGGCAGCCCGGCGTGCGCTTTGTGGCCTATCCCGGTCTGGAGAGCCACCCCGGCCACGCAGTCGCCAAAAGGCAGATGGTCCCCGGCTTCGGCGGTGTGCTGGCTTTCGGCCTGACGGGAGATCACGACACGCACAACCGCTTTGTCAGCCATCTGAATGTGATCACCTCCGCCGTCTCCCTGGGCCACGATGAGAGCCTGATTGTCTTTTTGGGAGAGAACGACGAGCGGCAGTACCTGTTTCCAGAGGAATTTCACGAAGGTTTTTTTCGTCTCTCTGTGGGCATTGAGGATGTGGAGGACCTGATTGCCGACCTCCGGCAGGCCCTGATTGCCACCGGGCTGGCGGAGCCGGAGAATTGAGGAACCGCCATGCTGCACGCAAATGACCCCACTGTGCGCGCCCTGCTGCTCCAGGGGGAATTCGGCCTGGAGCGGGAGAGCCTGCGGGTGGACAGGGACGGTTTTTTCAGCCAGACCCCCCACCCCCTCCCGGAGGAGCCCAATATCGTCCGGGACTTCTGCGAAAACCAGACCGAAATCAACACGCCGGTGTGCGCCGGCATTCCCCAGACCCTGGACAGCCTGGCGACCTATGACCGGCTGCTCCGGGAGCGGCTGGCCCGGCAGCCCCGGCCGGAATACCTGTGGCCCTTCTCCAGCCCTCCGTACATCCGGGGGGAGGAGGATATTCCCATCGCCCGCTTTTCCGGCCCGCAGGCGGAAAAGACAGCCTACCGGGAGTACCTCTCCCGGCGCTACGGGCGCTATAAGATGACCTTTTCCGGCATCCATGTGAACTTCTCCTTCGGGCAGGAGCTGCTCCGGGCGGACTTTGCCCTGACCGGCGGGGACAGCTTTCAGGAGTATAAGGATCGGCTGTATCTGGATTTGGCGGCCAAGGCCGCCCGAACCGGCTGGGTGCTGACCGCCCTGACCGCCGCATCCCCCCTGCTGGACAGCTCCTTCGCGGAGCGGGGGGCGCTGGGCGGGGACGTGTTCATGGGCCTGGGCTCGGTGCGGTGCAGCGAGCTGGGCTACTGGAACAGCTTCACCCCCATTTTGGACTATACCTCGCCCCGGGCCTACGGGGCCTCCATCCAGCGATATGTGGACGGGGGGCTGCTCCGGGCGGCGTCGGAGCTGTACTACCCCGTGCGGCTTAAGCCGAAAGGGGAAAACACCCTGGAGGCGCTGAAGCGGGGCATCAGCCATATCGAGCTGCGGATGTTCGACCTGAACCCCCTGGCCCCCCTGGGGGTGGACGGGCGGGACGTGGCCTTCGCCCAGCTGCTGCTGGTGTGGTTGGCCGCCGCGCCGGAGGAGCCCTTCCCCCCGGCGGAGCAGGTGCAGGCGGCACAGAACTTCAAGAACGCCGCCCACTACGACCTGCGGACGGTCAACCTGACCGCCCCCGACGGCGGCCTGTACTCCATCGAGCAGGCCGGCCTGCGGGTGCTGGCCCGGATGCGGGAATTTTACGCCGGTTTTCCGCCCCAGGTACAGCAGAACCTGGACTTTCAGGAGGCAAAGCTGCTGCGCCCGGAAACCCGCTACGCCTGGCAGGTGCGCAGCCGTTTCTCCGGCGGCTTCGTCCAAAAGGGCCTGGCCTGGGCGAAGGGCCTGGGACGGGATACGGTGGGCGCCTGTCCGGAATAACAAAGAGGAAATCCCCTCCGATGGCAATGAAAATGTGCCGTCAGGGGGGATTTTTGCGGCAATTTTATCGATCTGAAGGAATGTATATGGATTGCGTGAACATTCCAGGGAAAAGCCTTTTCAATCGCAGGGAATCATGATATAATACTTTTGCTTATCCATAAGTGGAAATCGCGGGAAAAGGACGATCGGCAAGTGCGGATGGCGAGGGATTTTGCGCCCTGTCCTGACAGAAATTTGACGCGCAATTCACTCTTGCCGCTCTGCGCGGTTTTGCCTTAATGGAGCTTTCGCGGCATAGGTTAGGATGGGAGAAAATTTGAAACGAGGGGGAAATATGTCTAAAATAGGAATATTAGGCGCTGGAACCTGGGGAATGGCCCTGGCGCAGGCACTGCAGGAGGGGGGCCATCAGGTGACGGTGTGGTCGGCCCTGGGGGAGGAAATCGACGGCCTTTCGGCCACGCGCAAACACCCCAATCTACCTGGCATGGCCGTCTCCCCCCAGATGGGATTTACAAAGCAGCTGCGGGTGGTGTGCGAAGGGAAGGAGCTTCTTCTCTTCGCCGTTCCCTCCGCATTTGTCAGGGGCACTGCCGCCGCCGCCGCCGCCTGGATCCCCGACGGCCAGCTCATCGTAGACGTGGCCAAAGGGATGGAAACCGGCACCCTGTATACCATGACCCAGGTGATCCGCTCCGAGCTGGACAAAACGGGCCGGCACAGCCGAGTCAGGCTGGTGGCCCTGTCCGGCCCCACCCACGCGGAGGAGGTGGCGGTGGGGATGCCCTCCGCCATCGTGGCCGCCTGCGGGGATTTGGAGGCGGCCCGGCGGGTGCAGGCCGCCTTTGACAACACCTGCCTGCGGGTGTACACCAACGTGGACGTGCTGGGCGTGGAACTGTGCGGGGCGCTGAAGAACGTGATGGCCCTGGCCGCCGGCATCTGCGCCGGCCTGGGCTACGGGGACAACACCCGCGCCGCCTTGATTACAAGGGGGATGGCGGAAATCGCCCGGCTGGGCCGGGCCATGGGCTGCCTGGAGCAGACCTTTTACGGCCTGTCCGGCATCGGGGATCTGATCGTCACCGCCACCAGTGCCCACAGCCGCAACAATAAGGCGGGCTATCTCATCGGCCAGGGCCTCTCCCCGGAGCAGGCGGCGGAGCAGGTGGGCATGGTGGTGGAGGGGCTGCACGCCCTCCCGGCCGCCGTGGAGCTGGCGGAAAAGTACAAAGTGGAGATGCCCATCGTGACGGCGATGGACGACGTGATCCACCAGAGAACCGGCCCCAGGGAGGCGGTGCTGGCCCTGATGGGCCGGGAGCGGAAAACGGAGCTGCCCCACCCGCCGGAGGGCGGGCGGTAAACCCGCCGGGAGCGCGGCAGAATGAGAATATGGCTGCGTAAGCCGGAGGGACGGATTTCGGCCCTGGGAGTGCTGGCGGCGGCGGTGCTGTTTATATTCTGGTGGCTTCAGCACCCGGACGCCACCTGGCCGGGGCGGGTTTCCTCCCTGTTGAGCGCGGGGCTGTTCACCGCCGTGTGCCTGCGCTTCATCCCCCGGTGGATGGACTTCTGGAACGTCCCCCAGGCCCTGCCTGCCCGGCCGCCGGTGCGGGAGGGGACACCGCGCTGGATGGAGGGCAAAATTTTTCTCGCCTTTCTGGGAATCGACCTGGGGGTGCTCCTGCTGGTCTATCTCCTGCGGGGCGCGTTCGGCTATTCCATGGCCCTGCCCGACGCCCTGGAGTTCTGGCGCTGCACCGACAGCGAGCACTATCTGGACATCTCCAGGGACTGGTATCTCTCCCAGGGGGAGGAGCGCCGGGTGGTGCAGCTGGTGTTTTTGCCGGGCTACCCCATCCTGGTGCGGCTGCTGACCTGTTTGACCGGCTATGATTTGTACGCCGGGCTGCTGGCCTCCGCCCTGTGTTTCGCCGGGGCGGGCGGTATGCTCTACCGCCTGGCCCGGCTGGATATGCCCCACCGGGACGCGTTGCGGGCGGTGCGGTGGCTGTGCCTGCTGCCCGGCGTCTTTTTCTTCGTGGCCCCCATGAGCGACGGGCTGTTTGTCCTGCTGTGCGCCTGCTGTCTGTACTTCGCCCGGACGGGACGGTGGGGCGCGGGGTGCCTGTTCGGGGCGCTGGCCTGCTTCACCCGCTCCACCGGTCTGAGTTTGCTGGTGCCCCTGCTGTTCGAGCTGGCGCGGGCCAGGAGCCAGGGGGGCAGGAAAACCCTTTGCCGGGGACTGCTGATGCTGGAGCTTCCGGCGGGCTTCGGAGCCTACTGCTGCATCAATTACGCCGTTTCCGGCAACTTTTTTCAGTTCATGGTGTATGAAAAATCCTACTGGAGCCAGGGCTTCGGCCTGTTTTTCAATACGGCCTGCTACCAGCTGGAGCGGTTTCTCAGCTATCTGCCGGAGAAAACCCACACCGCCCTGGGCCTGTGGCTGCCCAACCTGCTGGCCTGCTTTGGAGCGCTGGCGCTGATATTGCTGGCGGTTCGGCGCCTGCGGGCCAGCTACACCGCCTGGTTCCTGGCCTATTTCTTCGTGGCCATCGGCGCAACCTGGCTGCTCAGCGGCCCCCGCTATCTGCTGGGTCTGATTCCCGTCAGCCTGTCCATGTCCCTGGTCACCCGGCGGCGGCGGGCGGATGTGTGCCTGAGCGTAATTTTCGGCTGCCTGAGCTTTCTCTACCTGTGCGCCTTTGTCCTGCGCTGGCAGGTGTGGTGAGGTTTGGCGGAAAGAAAGGGGGAGATGGCTTGAACATCGTGCTAATCACCGGCGCGTCCAGCGGCCTGGGGCGGGAATTTGCCCGCCGGGTGGCCAAGGAGGGCGCTGTGGAGGAAATCTGGGCCGTCGCCCGGCGGGAGGAGCGGCTGCTCCAGCTGGCCGGGGAACTGCCCTGCCCCGTCCGGCCCCTGCCCATGGATTTGACGCGGCGGGAGAGCGTGGAGGCCCTGAGAGCCCTGCTGGAGCGGGAGCGGCCCCATATCTCCGTGCTGGTCAACGCCGCCGGGATGGGCCGCATGGGCAAGACCGCCGGCATCTCCGACGGGGACAACGACGCCATGATCGAGCTGAACTGCCGGGCGGCGGTGGACGTGACGGCGGCGGCCCTGCCCTACCTGGGCCGGGGCAGCCGGGTGCTGGAGGTGTGCTCCACAGCCGGATTCCAGCCCATGCCGGGGCTGAATGTCTACGCCGCCACAAAAGCCTTCCTGCTCAGCTACACCAAGGCCCTGCACTATGAGATGCTGGGCAGCGGTGTCCACGTCACCGCCGTTTGCCCCTACTGGGTGAAAAATACCGAGTTTATCTCCGCCGCCTCCGCCTCCGGCCGCAGCTTCCGCCACTTCCCCCTGGCCTCCAGGGCGGAAACCGTGGTGAAGTGGGCCATGGCGGACAGCCGGCTGAACCTGTGGGTGTCCACCCCCGGCCCGGTGTGCGCCCTGCACCGGCTGGCGGCCAAATATATCCCCCACGCCATTATGGTGCCCCTGGTAGACGCACTGCGGCGATTGTGATTTTTTACAGCCGCAGTTGCGTTTCGTTCCATTTCCATCACGGCGGCGCACACACAGCGGCAAGATTGAATGGGTCATGGGAAAAGCGAACGGCCGAGCTGCCCGCCTTTCCTGTGGGTGATTTCCGTATCCTCCGGCCTCCTCTCCTACGGGGGGCACATCATATGACAACGCAGAAAGGGAAAAGGAAAATAAGGAAGCACTGATTAAATGCGTCTGCGGCGTCTGGCGGAACTTTTCCGCCAAAAGTGCGTTGCAAAAGTTTGAAACCGCAGCGTGAAGCAAATGTGCCGGGGGCACATTTGTAGCGTAGGCCGGCCAGCTGTGCTGGCCGGGTGACGGCGGCGAACAGTATTACCCTCAAGGGGTATGCCCGCGCC
>JAJPXI010000040.1 GCA_021205585.1 Oscillospiraceae bacterium | reverse complement strand
CTGACGCGGGCTGCCCTGCGGACGGCCATCGCCCTGACCATTTTTATGGTGGAGCTGCAAATCCCCACCCTGACCCCCATCCCCGGCATCAAGCTGGGTCTGGCCAACATCGTCACGGTCTGCGCCATGTTCCTGCTGGGCCCGGCGGACACTTTTGCGATTCTGCTGGCGCGGGTTTTTCTGGGCAGCGTTTTTTCCGGCCAGATGATGTCCCTGCTGTACAGCCTGGCGGGGGGCCTGCTGTGCTACCTGGTCATGCTGGTCATGCGCAGGCTGGTCACGGAAAAGCAAATCTGGGTATGCAGCGTCCTGGGGGCCGTGGCCCACAACATCGGGCAGATTGCCGTGGCCATCGCCATCACCGGCACGCCTCTGCTGATTACCTACCTGCCCATTTTGATGGTTTCCGGCATCCTGGCCGGGCTGTTCACCGGCCTGTGCGCCCAGTTTGCCGTCAAGCGCCTGGGGAAGCTGTGGCGTACATAATGGCCGGCTTCCGGCGGCCCTGGCGGGGCGGTTTCTCTCCCGGTGCGGAGGGAAACGGCGCTTTGCCCGCACCGGCGAAAAGCCCGTGACCTGAAGAACAAACGCGGGGCCGTATCAAAACGCCTGTTTCGATACGGCCTCGCGAAATTTTGCGGAATTGCCGCCGCCTAAATTTTTAGATTGCATAGCCGCGTGCGGCCCTGCGATTCTTTGCCAGGCAATGCAGTTCCTTTGCTGTGCCAGTCATTGTTGCGATTTACCATAATGTAATAGATGCAGATTCCCCGTAGACGTCCGACACGACCATGGACAAGGTTTCTCCGGAATTTATCACTTCATCCGGGATTTCAAAGGCGAGGAATCCTGATACCGTGATGAGGGGATTCACGCTCTCGTAGGTCAAGTCTTCATCCACGCCGGTCATCATGGTGGGACTGTACTCATACTCGCCATAGACGACCTTCGCATATGTCGAAAAACTCTGGAAGTAGTCCAGCTCCGTCCCTGTGTTCGTTATCGTCATATTCACTTTGACAAATTTACACCCTTCGCTTGCCTGGTATTCTGTCAAAAGGCCAAGGCTGACGCTATCCACCACCTCGACGGAAGTTGCGGTAATTTCCCAATCTCCGATGGTTTTTGTGGTTCCATCAACGGTATTGATATCCTCTG
This sequence comes from Oscillospiraceae bacterium, assembly GCA_021205585.1. Classification (GTDB taxonomy): domain Bacteria; phylum Bacillota; class Clostridia; order Oscillospirales; family Oscillospiraceae; genus JAJPXI01. The sequence goes on along the minus strand of JAJPXI010000040.1, from coordinate 7,214 downwards.
ATTCCCCACTATCGTCGCTTTCCGCTGTTCGGGTATCCTCTGATTCCCCGCCATCGGCTGTTCGGGTATCCTCTGATTCCCCGCCATCGGCTGTTTGGGTTTCCTCCGACGCTGTGGTGCCGCTCTGCCCGGCGGTCTGCTCCACACCTCCCGTTTCATCGCCAGACGAGCTTGAAGCGATTACCGCGACGATAAGTATGACGGCTACCACAATAATGATACAGATTGCGGCTGCAACGCCGGGTGTCATCCTGTTCACCTTACCCCCGCACTGCGGACATACCTTGGCGTTTTTCGCTATGTCCGCACCGCACGTCTTACACTTTACCATTTTTGCCACTTTCATTCGCTCTCCATTTTTATATTTTCCGCCCTCCGGCGGTTGGGTTACAATGCTTGCCTCCACTACGGAGGCATTTTTATTTCTCAAAATAACTGCTGTCGCACAAGCCCCGAACTAAGCCTTGGCACTGTGCGCCGTCCGTTATGGGTTCCGGGTTATATTTTTTGTAGTTATGGGAAATCAGGACACCAAATTTGCGGGGCGTAAAGCCCCCTTGAAAATTTTGCCTGCGGCAAAACGGGATGGAGCAAAGTGAACCGCAGTAAAAATGCAGTGCAGATTATAGCAACTGGTAAATTATATGTCAATCCCCCAAAAGGGTGGAAAATCTGCGCCTATTCGGAATCCTCGCCTCCTTTCAGCGGCTCCATACCGTGGGCGCGCAGCAGCTCGTTCACCTGGGAAATCTGGTAAATCTCCCGGTTAAAGGCGATGATCAGCACCGCGTCCCTGGGGATTTTCGCGTACAGCTCGGACATTCCGTACAGCTTCAGCGCCCGCTGCGCCTCCAGCAGGGACAGCTCCGCTCCGAAGCACAGCCGCAGGATGTAATCCCGCTGCCGGGTGTTCTTCTCCTGGGTCAGCAGGCGGTATCCGTACCGGTCGGACAGCCCGGCCCGCTCGAACACCTCCCGCTGGGTCAGGCGCTTCTGCCGCAGGAGGCCGCGCAGGTAGTGGGCGAAGGGGCGCGGGGCATCCTCAAGGCTGTCTGCGTAGGCGTTCAGATACTCGTCCACATCCTCCGGGCCAAGCCCTTTCAGCACGTTGTCCAGCGCGTCCGTCGATTCCTGTTTCATTTCGTTTCCTCTTTCCAATTCCAAATAGAAATGGTATAATGGCAGATACAATCATAGCATAAATGGTCGAAGAAAGGAAGTGAAATGATGCGGCTTGACGAGGAAGCGGCCCTCTCCTTCTACCGGCCCGTGGCGGATATCGATGCCGGGCGTGGCGTCCAGTTGGTCCAGCACACCCAGACGGGGAAGTTCTTTGTGAAAAAGCGCCTGAGCGTCTACCACCTGGACGTTTACCAGTCGCTCCAGTCGGAGCCTGTGGACAATACACCCCGCATTTACCTTCTGGCGGAGGAAAAGGCGGGGCTGACCTTGATTGAAGAATTTTTGCCCGGTGAAACCCTCCAGGAGCGGCTGGAGCGAGACGGCCCCATGCCGGAGGAGCAGGTGGTGGCGTACACCCTCCAGCTGTGCCGCATCGTCTCCCAGCTGCACCACAGGACGCCGGCCATCATCCACCGGGACATCAAGCCCTCGAATATCATCATTTCCCCGGACGGCGTGCTGAAGCTGCTGGACATGAACGCGGCCAAGCATGCCAACCCCGGCCAGCCCCGGGACACCGAGCTGCTGGGCACGGCGGGGTACGCCGCCCCGGAGCAGTACGGCTTCGGTCCCTCCGGCGAGCAGACCGACCTGTTTGCCATCGGCGTGCTGATGAACGTTTTGCTGACCGGCGGCAAGCCGGGGGAGAAGCCCGCCGGGGGCGCCCTGGCCGCCGTGATTCAAATATGCACGGAGCTGGATCCGGCCAACCGCTATGCCGGCGTGGACGATTTAACGGCGGCGCTGAAGCGGATTCAGCCGGGGGAGGACGACAAGAAACCTCCGGCCTGGCGGCGCTTCCTGCCGCCGGGCTTCCGCAGCGCCGCGCCGGGGCATATGGCGCTTGCGCTGGCGGGGTATGTCTTCCTGCTTTTCCTCTGCCTGACCCTCCAGGTGGAGAACGCGGCCGGGCTGACCCTGGCGCTGAACCGGGCCGCCGCGCTTCTGGCGGCGTTGACGGTGCTCTTTTTCTCCGCCGATTACTGCGGCGTCCAGGCCCGCCTGCCGCTGACCAGAAGCAAAAACCTCCTGCTGCGCACCGCCGGGGTGATTTTGTACGATATTTTGATTTTCTGTATTTTAATCCTCCTGTTGATCCTGGCTGAGACGCTGCTCACATAAAAAGGCTGATTCCATACACATGGAATCAGCCTTTTCTCAGCGGTTGTCCACCCGTTCCGGGTTCATATCGTGCCACAGCAGGCGCTGCTGGGCCATCTGCTGGAAGGGGGTGTCCGGCTTGCCGTAGTTGCAGTAGGGGTCGATGGAGATGCCCCCCCTTGGGGTGAAGCGGCCCCAGACCTCGATATAGCGGGGCTCCAGCAGGGCGATTAAATCCTTCATGATGGTGTTCACGCAGTCCTCGTGGAAGTCCCCGTGGTTGCGGAAGCTGAACAGGTAGAGCTTCAGGGACTTGGATTCCACCATCCACTCATCCGGAATGTAAGAGATGTAGATGCAGGCGAAGTCCGGCTGGCCGGTGATGGGGCACAGGCTGGTGAACTCCGGGCAGTTAAATTTTACAAAGTAGTCGTTCTCTCGGTGCCGGTTCTGGAAGCGCTCCAGCAGGCCGGGGGCGTAGTCGGCGGGGTACTGGGTCTTTTGCCCCAGCAGGTGCAGGGGCTCCGATTCTCTGCCCATTGTATCATTCCTCCATTTGCTTTGTTTGCTTCAAGTGCCGGGCCAGGTAGGCGAAGGGAGTGTCGCACAGGGCGACCACAGCCTTGAAAAAATAGGTGGTGGCCATCAGCTCGACCAGCGTCCGGGCGGGCATGGCACCCACAAAGGCGATGGCCACGAACAGCACGCTGTCGGCCAGCTGGGAAATCAGGGTGGAGCCGTTGTTGCGCAGCCACAGCCTGCCGGAGCCGCCGCCGGTTTTCCGCCAAATCAGGTGGTACAGGGATACGTCCAGCCGCTGGCTGATGACGTAGGAGATCAGGCTGGCGGTGCAGACGCGGGGCACCGCCCCAAAGACCACCTGGAGGGAGGACTGGATGGTGTCGCTCTCCGAGGGGACGAACCACAGCGTCAGCTGGGTGCCGGCCAGCCAGACCAGGTTGATGAACACCCCCAGCCAGACCGCCTTTTTGGCCGCGTCCCGCCCGTGGCACTCCGAGAGGATGTCGGTACACAAATAGGTGGAGGCGTACAGCGCCGCCGCCGCCGTGGTGGTCAGGCCCAGCATTTCAATGGACTTGCACACCTGGATGTTGGCCAGAATGGTGGCGAAGCAGATGTAGGCGTACAGCCCAGCCGGGCCAAACAGCCGGTAGCCCGCCACCGCCGCCAGCAGGAAAAAGGCCGTGGCCAGCAGGAAAATCAAAATATTCATAAAAATACCTTCTCCCCCGCAACCTTTTCCCCGAAAAAAGAGGAGCAGATTACCATCTGCTCCAACGAGGGCCGCAGGGGGCCGCGCCGGGGGAGAACCCCGGTGCGGCCGGGCGGCAGTCCATAGTTTTGTTTATAGACAGGATGGTTGCGAACTGTCTGTTATTTGTTTTGTTTTTAATGGTTCAGGATACGCAGGCGCAGCACACCGGGGATGGAGCGCAGGGCGGTGATGGTGTGCTCCGCCACACGGGTGTTCACGTCCAGCAGGGTGTAGGCGTAGTCCCCCCGGCTCTTGTTGGTCATGTTTTCCACATTGACGTTCTCCTGGGAGAGCATCATGGTCATGTTGGCCAGCATAGCGGGGACGTTGCGGTGGATGATGCACAGGCGGCAGATGCCGCTCCAGGGCATTTCCACATGGGGCAGGTTGACCGAGTTGACGATGTTGCCGTTGACCAGGTAGTCCTCCAGCTGGCGCACAGCCATCACCGCGCAGTTCTCCTCGCTCTCCGGGGTGGAGGCCCCCAGGTGGGGCAGGGGTACCACGTTTTTGGCCAGGGTGATCTTATTGTTGGGGAAGTCGGTGACGTACTTGGCCACCCGGCCCTGCTCCAGGGCCTGAATCATGGCGTCGTCGTCCACCAGCTCGCCCCGGGCCAGGTTGATCACGCGCACGTTGGCCTTCATCTTGGAGATGGCCTCGGCGTCGATAAAGCCCTTGGTCTGGTCAGTGCAGGGGATGTGCAGGGTCACATAGTCGCTGACCTGGTAGAGCTGCTCCACGTCGTTGAGCACGTGGACGTGCCGATCCAGCCGCAGGGCGCTGTTGACCGACAGGTAGGGGTCGTACCCGTACACATCCATGCCCATGCTCAAAGCCACGTTGGCCACCAGCGCGCCGATGGCCCCCAGGCCCACCACGCCGATGGACTTGCGGTAGATTTCCGGGCCGACGAAAGCGGACTTGCCCTTCTCCACGGCGGCGGCCACGTCCACGCTCCCGTCCTGGGCCTGCTGGCGCACCCACTCATAGCCACCCATCACGTCCCGGGAGGCGGCCAGCAGGGCGAACAGCACCAGCTCCTTCACGGCGTTGGCGTTGGCCCCGGGGGTGTTGAACACTACGATGCCGGCCTCGGAGCAGCGCTCGATGGGGATATTGTTGGTGCCGGCCCCGGCCCGGGCGATGGCCCGCAGGGCGTCGGGGAATTCATAGTCGTGCATCTTGGCGGAGCGGACGAGGATGCCGTCCTCATTCTCCACGCTGTCCCCCACCTGGAAGCGGGCGGGATCCAGCTGGCTCAGTCCGGCGGAGGAGATTTTATTCAGGGTTTTAATGCGAAACATAGGATGGTTTCTCCTTTTTAATTGTTTTTGTCAAAGGCGGTGATGAAATCCACAAGCTTTTCCACGCCCTCCATGGGCATGGCGTTGTAGATGGACGCGCGCATACCGCCCACAGAGCGGTGGCCCTTCAGGTTGGTAAACCCGGCGGCGGTGGATTCGGCGACGAACTTGGTGTCCAGCTCCTCGGATGCGGAGCGGAAGGTCACGTTCATGTCGGAGCGGGAGCCCTTCTCCACGGCGCAGTTGAACAGGCGGGAGGAGTCGATGCAGTCGTAGAGGATGCCGGCCTTCTTGCCCTTGATCTTCTCCATGCCTTCCACGCCGCCCAGATTGTCCAGCCAGTCCAGGGTCAGGCCCAGCATATAGATGCACCAGCAGGGCGGGGTGTTGTACATGGAGTCCTTGTCGATCATGGTCTTGTAGTTCATCATCAGCGGGGTGTAGGGCAGCTCGTGCCCGGCCAGATCCTCCCGGACGATGGCCACGGTCAGGCCGGCGGGGGCCATGTTCTTCTGGGCCCCGGCGAAGATGACGCCGTACTTGCTCACGTCCACCGGGCGGGAGAGGATGTCGGAGGACATATCGCAGGCCAGGGGCACGCCGTTGGTCTCGGGGATATACTGCCACTCGGTGCCGTAGATGGTGTTGTTGGCGCAGTAATAGAAGTAGCTGGCCTCCGGATCCAGGTTCAGCTGCTCCTGGGCGGGGATGTAGGTGTGGTTTTTGTCGGCGCTGGAGGCGGCCAGGTTGATTGTCCCGTACTTCTGGGCCTCCTTGTAGGCGATGTTGGCGAAATTCCCGGTCACGGCGTAGTCGGCCTTGCCGGTCTTGCCAATCAGGTTCAGGGGAATCATGGAGAACTGGCTGGAGCCGCCGCCCTGGAGAAAGAGAATCTGATAGTTGTCGGGCACATGGAACAGCTTGCGGAAGTGGGTGCGGGTGTCCTCAAAAATCTTCATAAAGACCTTGGAGCGGTGGCTCATTTCCATCACGGACATCCCGGAGCCATGGTAGTTGGTGATTTCAGCGCCCGCGCGCTCCAGTGCCTCCAGGGGCAGCATGGACGGGCCGGCGGAAAAATTGTATACGCGCTGGTCAGACATAAGAAAAGCCTCCCTAAAAATGATTGTATGATAAAGGATTGCATTTTCAATATTATAGCCCGGAGCAAAAGAAGTGTCAATGACGCGAAAACCAAAAAAATCAGGCGGCGGGTTTGATTCTTTGTGGAGAATGGGGGAAGAAAGGCGGGAAAGAGGGATTTCTTTTTGCCCGCCGGTGTGATATACTGGGGGAAATGGAGAAAAGCGAGGGGAAAAGCGTTGAAAAAATACGCGGGCATTTTTGTAAAGGGTATCCTGGCCGGCTTCTGCATTGGCCTGGGGGGGACGGTGTTCCTGCGCCTGAAGGACGCCTTTACAGGCGGGAACGTGGTTGGGGCGCTGCTGTTCACCGTGGGGCTGTTCCTGGTGTGCACCAGGGGGTACAGCCTGTTCACCGGGAAGGTGTGCTACCTGTTCGACAACCCGCCGTCCTATCTGCTCCAGCTGGCGGTCATCTGGCTGGGCAATTTCGCCGGAACCTTCTTCCTGGGCTATGTGGAGCGGGCCACGGGCATCTGCGGCGGGGAGGGCGGCATCGACGCCGTGGCCGCCGCCCTGGTGGAGAGCAAGCTGTCCGCCGGGTATCTCAGCCTGTTTTTGCTGGGCTGCCTGTGCAATGTGTTCATCTTCATCGCGGTGGATCGCTTTCAAAAGGCCCCCAGCGCGGCGGAGCGGTATCTGGCGCTGTTTCTGGGGGTGTCCATCTTCATCCTGTGCGGCACGGAGCACTGCGTGGCCGATATGTACTACTGGGCGGTGTCCGGCCTGTTCGCCGCCCGGCCCGCCCAGAGCCTGCTGCGCCTGCTGATCATCACCGCCGGCAACGCGGTGGGCGGCGTGTTTCTCCCCCTGATGGAGCGGCTGTACCGCCGCCTGGAGGCGCGGTAAAGAATGGAATATGACCGCATCGTACCGGCTCGGTTTATTGCCCGGCCCAACCGGTTTATCGCCCAGGTGGAGCTGGACGGGGCAGAGCAGACCGTCCATGTGAAAAATACGGGCCGGTGCCGGGAACTGCTGACGCCGGGGGCCCAGGTGTACCTCCAGGACCAAGGGGAGGGGCATCCGGGGCGGAAAACCCGCTACGACCTGGTGGCGGTGGAAAAGGGGCCGCTGCTGGTGAATATCGACGCCCAGGCCCCCAACCGTGTGTTTTCCGAGTGGGCGCTGGCCGGGGGCATGGGGCCGCTGTCCCTACTTCGGCCGGAGACGACCTGGGGCCGCTCCCGGTTTGATTTTTATTGG
>JAJPXI010000198.1:8225-38756 GCA_021205585.1 Oscillospiraceae bacterium | reverse complement strand
TCTTTTGTCGCAAAATTTCTCGCCATCCGCTCTTGCCAATTTAATCAGTCCTTCCCTAGATAAATGTGCCATGCGCCTACTAAAATATTATATCAAAAAAGTTAAAAGAGCAAGGAGAACCTTGCAAAATAAAGAAAAAATTTATATCATTTACTCAGTGAAGTGGCAAACTCGGGCTATGGTGTGTGAAACTTGACTTTTCTTCCGCCCGGTGCTATAATGCGGGCAAATCGACAGCGAATCAGGAGAAGAGCCCGCATAGCGGCGCGGCAGAGAGGGGCACCGGGAGCGCGTTTCCCGGCTGGAAGTGCCCCGCGCGGCAGCGGCGGGCGGTACCGCTCCTGGGGGAAGGAAAGGCTCGGCGGAAGCGCCCCTTCCCAAGCCGTCCGCCAGGGGGCGTCCGCCCCGGAAGCGGCCCGGTTCCCTCCCGTTACCGAGGGGCGCGAGCGGCGCACCGGCCATGACCGGGCGCAAGCAGGGTGGAACCGTGGAGCGGCCCGCTTCACCCCTGACATGGTCGGGGGTGTTTTTTATTTCCAAAAGAGAATAACAAGGAGGAATTTTTATGAGTGAAGAAAACAATCAGTATTCATTTGAAAACGAAACCTATCGGAAAACCTATTGGCACACCTGCTCCCACATCCTGGCCCAGGCCATGAAGCGGCTGCACCCGGAGGTCAAGCTGGCCATCGGCCCGGCCATCGACAACGGCTTTTATTACGACTTCGACACCCCCGAGCCCTTCACCGAGGGCCAGCTGGCCGAGCTGGAGGCCGAGATGCGGAAGATCTGCAAGGAGAAGCTGAAGCTGGAGCGCTTCGAGCTGCCCCGGGAACAGGCCCGGGCCTTTATGGAGGAGCGGGGCGAGCCGTACAAGGTGGAGCTGATCGACGATTTGCCAGAGGACGCCGTCATCTCCTTCTACCGCCAGGGGGAGTTTACCGACCTGTGCGCCGGCCCTCACCTGGACTCCACCGGGCGCGTAAAAGGCAACGCCGTCAAGCTGACCGCCTGCAACGCCGCCTACTGGCGGGGGGACTCCAGCCGCCAGACCCTCCAGCGCATTTACGGTGTGGCTTTTCCCAAAAAGGAGCAGCTGGACGAGTACCTGGCCAAAATCGAGGAGGCCAAGCGCCGGGATCACCGCCGTCTGGGCCGGGAGCTGGGGCTGTTCCTGCTGACCGAGGAGGGCCCCGGATTCCCCTTCTTCCTGCCCAAAGGCATGGTGCTGAAAAACACCCTGCTGGACTACTGGCGGCAGGTTCACCGCCGGTACGGCTATGTGGAGATCTCTACCCCCATCATCCTGAACCAGGCCCTGTGGCACCGCTCCGGCCACTGGGATCACTATAAGGACAATATGTACACCACCGTCATCGACGGGGAGGACTACGCCGTCAAGCCCATGAACTGCCCCGGCGGGATGCTGGTGTACAAGTCGGAGCCCCACTCCTACCGGGATCTGCCCCTGCGCATGGCGGAACTGGGCCTGGTTCACCGCCACGAGATGTCCGGCGCGCTCCACGGGCTGTTCCGGGTGCGCTGCTTCACTCAGGATGACGCCCATATCTTTATGACCCCCGACCAGATGAAGGACGAAATCAAGGGCGTGGTGCGCATTTTCGACGAAATCTACTCCACCTTCGGCCTGACCTACCAGATCGAGCTGTCCACCATGCCGGAGGACCACATGGGGGACGAGGCCGACTGGGCCTTCGCCGAGCAGACCCTGGAGCAGGCCATCCGGGAGATGGGCAAGGACTTTGCCGTCAACCCCGGCGACGGGGCCTTTTACGGGCCCAAGCTGGACTTCCACCTGGCCGACTCTCTGGGCCGCACCTGGCAGTGCGGCACCATCCAGCTGGATTTTCAGATGCCGGAGCGGTTCGAGCTGGAATATGTGGGGGAGGACGGGCAGAAGCACCGCCCCGTTATGATCCACCGGGCGCTGCTGGGCTCCATCGAGCGCTTTATCGGCGTCATCACCGAGCACTTCGCCGGGGCCTTCCCCGCCTGGCTGGCCCCGGTGCAGGTCATGCTCCTGCCCATCACCGACCGGGCCGCCGGGTACGCCCAGGACATCTGCCGCCAGCTGAACGACGCCGGTTTCCGGGCCGAGACCGACGCGCGCAATGAGAAAATCGGCAAGAAGATTCGGGAGGCCCAGCTGCAAAAGATTCCCTATATGCTGGTGGTGGGCGACCGGGACATGGAAAACCAGACCGTCTCCCCCCGCCTGCGCACCGGCCAGGATTTGGGCGCTATGCCCCTGAACGATTTCCTCCGCCGGCTGGAGGAGCGGGTGGAGAGCCGCTCCCTGGAACTGTAAAAGTAAAAAATTGAGAAAGCGACAGGGCATTTTCCATCGTTGCCTGCCGCAAAAAAGCCTTCTCAACGCAGGGCTGTCCGAAGAAATTCGGGAGGGCTGCGGCGGGTTAGCGGAAATTTGCCGCAAGGCGCCGCTGCCCACTCTGTTAAAGGGAAAAAGCAAGGGAAACCAGCCCTGAAAAACAAGAAGCCCTGAAATCATTGAGATTTCAGGGCTTCTGATTGGCAGCCGGAGAAGGATTCGAACCCTCACAAACAGAGTCAGAGCCTGTGTGTTTGCGGGTAAAAAACATTGAGATTTCAATGAAAATTAGAAATTGGAAATTCGAGTCCCAGCAGTTTTCCCAGCAGTGCCATCCAAAAGGGAGATCCCAGCGTGCAGCACATCATTGTCCCGATGGGTGTAGATGTTCGCCGTTGTGGACACGTCTGAATGGCCCATCAATTCCTTGGCCACGTTGAGCGGGACACCGGCCCGCTGGAGGTCGGTGCAGAAGGTATGCCGCAGGCAGTAGGGCGTCAGATCCGGGGCCACTGCATGGGTGATGATCTGATTGCGGTAAGTCTCGGCGCCCATGTAGAGGTCCAGCGCCCGGAGAAAGGACCGCCAGCGCTGATACAGATAATTGTCGGTGGCGAAGCCTCCGGAGGGGCTTGGGAACACCGGTTCGAATGGCTTTCCGGCGGCGGCCTGGAGGCGGGGCAGGAGGGCGGAGTGGATGGGAATGTCCCGGACTCCGGCGCTGGTTTTTGGGGTCTTGACGCGGCTGGAGCCGCTTTCAACCGCCGTGTGGACGGGGATCTCATTGCGCTTAAAGTCGATGTCCGTCCAGGTCAGGGCCGCCGTTTCGCCGGGGCGCATACCGGTATACAGCAGGGTCAGCACCCACAGACCGGCGGGGTGGGTTTCGGCCACGGCCAGGATGGCGGCGCGCTCATCGTCGGTGATGGAGCGGCGCTTGCCCTCGGTCACGGTGGGCAGCTCCAGCAGCTCCGCCGGGTCGTAGGGGATGAGATGGGACTGCCGGGCCCGCTTGAACATTTCCCGGAGGACCATCCGAATCTTTTTCACATGGGAGGCGGATCGGCCGGCCTGGTTGTTCAGGATTTTTTGCAGGTGGACGTCCTTCACGTCCTTTAGCTTCATGGTTCCGATGGCCGGGCGGATATAGCCGTTGTATTTCTCATCGTACATCTTCAGGCTTTTTTCCGTCATGCCCTTGGAGTCTTTGTAAAGGGTTTTCCACTGGGCGTACCAGGCGTTGACGCTCATGGAGCCGCCAATGACCTCCTCTCCGCGTTTCACGGCGGCCATCTTTTCGGCCAGCCTGGTCATGGCCTCCAGCTCAGTTTTTCCGTAGGCTTCATACTGCTTGCCGTTGTACCGGGCGGTTTTTCTGAATCTTGATCCCATGGGGTTCCCTCCTCATTTATTTCGGTCCACTCCCTCCGAGCGGGGGGAGACAGTCGTCAAGGATTCCTTGACAACTGATTCAGGCAGTTAAAAAGCCCTCCGTCGGCTGAGACGGAGGGCTCGTCATCTGATTGAGCTTTCTTTTGATTATGCTGCTCGCGCTCTACGAGCAAATCAACTCATTGAGCTTTCTTTTTTTGGCGGTGGTCGCGCTCTACGACCACATCATCAGGGGTTCCCCTGTACCCTCAGTATATACAATTTTTTTGTCGGCGTCAACCGGTATTTCTTTCTTTTTTCAATCCACAAAAACACAAATCCTCTGCGTAATCTGTTCACAAGTGGTTTCTCTCAGCTTCAAGCAATTTCTTCACTTCTCTGTCGAAGTCTGACGTAATCTCTTGCGTTTTATTATATTCAAGATACTCCACTTCTGCCTTTGCTTTGGCTTCTCGCGCTGAAATTCTTCCCCTGTCCGTCAGAATATCATAACGGCGAAAAGCAAGAAATTCATTAACACTGGCAGCAAACTCCTCCATCGTAAATGTATTTTCGCGTTCAATGAGATCTTCGATATAATCAAAGTAACCGCTGACCGCACGTTCCAATTGTCGAATCTGCCTTTCATCCAAATAATTTTTTGCAATAGAGACATCCGATTTCAGAATTCTCCCATCAGGTGAGTTTTTCCATGTAGTAAGCCCCATATGTTCTTTATTGCGATCTGCGCAGTTATATATAATTTCAGCGGCAGTCTGCCCTGTAATGGCAAAATGGAATTTATTCTGAACCATAGCATAGAAATCATGCGTAATCCGAGACTCCCTGTCATAATCTATACTGCACTCCGCAAAAATATCTGTAATCTGCTGCCAGATACGCCGCTCGCTTGCACGAATTGAGCGGACTCTCTCCAGAAGTTCACGAAAATAATCTTTCCCAAATGTTGTTTTCCCCTGTTTCAGGCGATCATCATCCAACGCAAATCCTTTAGTCATGTATTCCTTTAAGACTCCTGTCGCCCAGATACGAAATCTTGTTGCTCGACGGGAATTGACACGATATCCGACAGAGATAATGGCATCAAGATTATAATAATCCACCTGTCGTTTTACTTTTCGAGTTCCCTCCACTTGAACGCTTTCCATTTTGGAAACAGTTCGCTCTCTGACAAGCTCCCCCTCTTCATAAATATTTGATAAATGCTTAGAAATGGCAGGGACCTCAACAGAAAACAGCTCAGCCATAGCTTTTTGTGTCAACCAGATGCTTTCCTCCTTTATGACTGCATTGACAGAGACGTTCTCTTCAGCTGATCTATAAATCATAAATTGCATTTCATTACTCATCCTTTTATTTTCCGCTTCCATCCGAAGGTTCCCTTCCTTTCACGAATAATGCCGGATGGCGTGGGTAAAGGCCACGGCCAGGCCGATGACATGGATTAGAGCGGCATCTTCTTCGACAAAAAATTGGGGACTGTAGCGCGAATTTTCAGCCACCAGCTGCACCACAGTCCCGTCAAAATAAAAGCGCTTGAGGGTGGCCTCTTCTTCGCCCACCATCACGGCGGCGATCTGGCCGTTTTCCACTTCCTCTTGCTTGCGAATATATACCACATCGCCGTCCTGAATCCCGGCGCCGATCATGCTGTCGCCCTTACAGGTTAGGGCATAGTCCGCTTTGATATGGCGGGGGAGGTCGATGTATTCTTCAATATTTTCCGCGGCCAGAATGGGGGAGCCGCAGGCAATCTGGCCCAGGAGCGGGATCTGCTTCATGGGCTGGAGCGGGACCAGGTTGGAGGGGAGCGGCACAGAGGGAGAATCCGGCTGTTCCCAACCCATGATGTATGCGGGAGTGGTGTCTAATGCGTCAGCGATTGCTTTAATTTTGGATTGTGTAAGATTGCGCTGATTAAGCTCAATTTTATTTATTGAGGAGCGGGACTTATAACCCAATTTTTTTCCAAGTTCATCTTGCGATAAACCTAATTCTATTCGGCGAGCTCTGATTCTGCTTCCTATCGTAGACAAGTGAACAACCTCCTTTGTGCTACTAATTATAGAACGCTGTTGACGCTATGTCAACATTTTTTTAGTTTTTTCTAAAATGGGGTTGACAACATTTTGACGGTATGATATTATACGGATGTAGACAGAATGTCTACCAAGGCCGAAACATGGAGGTGATATTTTATGACTGATACAGAAATGCTACGCGAGAAAATAGAGCAGTCGGGGTACAAACTTCGTTTCATTGCAAAAAAGATTGGGATTACTTATCAGGCATTTCTCAACAAAATCAACAATCGGAGCGAATTCAGGGCCAATGAGATTCAGGCACTGTATGTTTTGCTCGGCTTAACTGAAGAAGAAAGGGTTGAAATTTTTTTCACCCGTAAAGTAGACTAATAGTCTACCAAAGGAGGAGAGTAACCCATGGCAGCAGACAACGCGCATTACAGAGAGATCGCAGAGAAGCGCCGCATTTTGCGGCAGGAGTACGGCGGGCTGATGACCGTCAGTGAGCTGGGCCGGGAGGTCGGCTACAAGGACTCCAGGGACGCCAGGCGCTGGGCCCAGGAGGTGGGCCTGGAGCCGGTGCAGATGGGCCGGAAGGTCAAGTACGACGTGGACCAGCTGGCCAAGATCATTGTGATGAGGAGGGGGATGGCATGACCAGAGAGGAGCGGCGGCTGTGCTGCCGGGCCGCGGTTCGGCTGGTTGTGGGCTGCGGTCTGCTGGCGGCCTACTGCGCCGGGATGTACGGCATGGTGTACCTGGCGGCTCTGTGGGTGGCGTAAACAAGGCCCTCCCATGGTGCAACATGGGAGGGCCGGGCAGGGTTTCGCCGAATTTACGGAGTGCAGACCGCCCGTTCGGGGCTTGGCTCGGCGTTGCCTGCCACGGAGTAGGTTTACAACGATTTCAGCATTTGGACAAGCGCATTTTTAGACAAGGAGTTGATTCCCGTGAGCGATTGGGAAACCAGGGAGCACACCGTCACCCTGACGGGACGCGAGCTTTTTGATTTGGTCAATTACATTGACAAGACAAAAATGTACAGGCAGGACAACGTGGAAATGTGGGAGCGGCTTGCCGCCGAGCGGGACGATGCGGGCGCACCGCGCTACATCTACGCCGAAGGCAACGTGCAGTATCTCACGGAGCAATCCAAGCGGCTGGAGGCCCTCCGCAATAAGCTGGACGGGCAGATTTAGAGGGGGACGGTCGCAATTAAGCCGCAACAAATAATTGAGGAGGCAGAAATGATGGAGCAAAACTTAGTGTACATCCCGGTGGCGGAGATTCACCCGCACCCGGACAACCCCCGGAAGGACGTGGGGGACGTGAGCGAGCTGGCCGCAAGCATCGCGGCCAACGGGATTCTGCAAAATCTGACGGTGGTCAAGGGCCACGCGATGACCAAAGCGGAGCGGGAAGAGCTGGCCCACCTGATAGACAACGAAGAAAATCCGACTCTGAGGGAAATTGCAGAAAGAACAATAGACAGCGGCTGGAGTGCCGACGAGTACACCGTGATCATCGGGCACCGGCGGCTGGCTGCCGCAAAGCTGGCCGGGCTGGATACAGTCCCCTGCACAGTGGCGGAGATGAGCCACAAGGAGCAGGTCAGCACCATGCTGACGGAAAATATGCTGCGGGCCGACCTGACTATCTACGAGCAGGCCCAGGGGTTCCAGATGATGATGAACCTGGGCTCCAGCGTGGAGGAAATCGCAAAGGAGGCCGGATTCTCCCCGGCTACAGTCCGCCGCCGGGTGAAGCTGCTGGAGCTGGATCAGGAGAAGTTCAAGGCGGCGGAGGCGCGGGGGGCCACTCTGGCGGATTACATCGCCCTGGACAAAATCACCGACCCAAAGCGGAAAAACAAGGTGCTGGAGACCGCCGGGACGGCGAATTTCAACCTGGAGCTGAAGAAGGCCCTGGAGGAAGAGGAGCTGGCCGCCCGGTTGGAGCTGTGGGAAGCGGAAATCTCCAAGTGGGCCACCAAAATAGAGGCCCAGAACAGGGTGGGGGATGAAAATATTCCTATGGCGTTTGTATCCGTCTGGAGCAAGTGGACGGACAAAAGCAAAACGCCCGCCAGACCGGCGGACACTGGGGCCTATTATTACATCCGCGACAGTGGCGGCATCACCGTATACCGCCAAAAGGCCGCCAAAACTGTGGAGGACTACGACAAAGACGCGGAGGAGCGGCAGCGCCGGAACAAAGCGGCCGAGGAGAAAAAGGCGGAGCTGGAGGCGATTACCGAGCGGCACTACAGACTGCGCCGGGAATTTATCGAGAATTTTGGAGCGGTCAAGTCCCGCGCCGCTGATATTATGCTTTTTGCCATCAACGCTATGATGAGCGAGGATGCAAACGAACCGGATTTCAATACGGTGATCCCGCTCCTGGGGACAGACGACCCGGCGGAGATGAGCCGCCGCCCGGAATACGCCCTGCTGGTTACCGCCTGGGCTTGCCTGGATCATGGGTGTTGCTATTGGGATTGGGACTGGATTACACAGGGCAAATACTGTGTAAGGACTTACCAACACATAGCCAACGACACATTGGATTACATCTATCAGGTGCTGGAGAGCTTAGGCTACCAGATGAGCGACGAGGAGCTGGCCATGCAGGACGGCAGCCATGAGGTATTCAAGGGGGCAGCGCAATGTGGAAAATCGCAATAGGAATCCTGGCCCTGCTGTTTGCGCTGCTTGCCTGGGCCCTGGTGCGGGCGGGGGACGATGACCGATGGGACGACGAATAGCTGCGTACATCGCCGCCCTGCTGTTTGTCTGCGCTATAGTGATCGCCGCTGCAAAGGTGGGCCAGCAGGGGGCAAAGGCCAGAAGCAACACCCGCCCGCTCCAGACGGTGGCGGCGGCGGTGGAACGGGAGGGCTTACCCGACCATCAGGCAGCAATCATCGAGGCCCTGCTGGAGCCCCTGGAGGGCGACTGCGGGCTGGCCCAGGAGGACGCGGATTTAATCGCCGCCATTGTGTACCTGGAGGCCAGGGGCGAGAGCGCCCAGGGGCAGCAGGCAATCGCAGAGGTGATTTTTAACCGGCTGCTGAGTGATTCCTTCCCGGACACGGTGCAGGAAATCATCTTCCAGGAGGGCCAATTTGCGAGCGTGGCCCTGCTGGACACGGCAGACCCTGGGCCGGAGCAGTACGCCGCCCTGCTGGGGGCGCTGGAGGGGGAGCGGGTGCTGCCCACCAATGTAGTGTACTTTTCCCGCGATGGCGAAAACAGCAGCGTGTGGGGCCAGATTGGGGGGCACATTTTTTGCTATGGTTAAAGGGAAAGGCACCCGATATATCAGTGCGAAGGCTACGAAAGCAAGCCATATGGGAATCAGGAGAGATGAGGACATGACATTATGCAAAGCCTGCGGGCAGAAGTCCGGGATGCACCGCTGCAAAGGCAAGAAACCCCGCTGCAAGTGCCAGATGTGCGGCAAAATGCAGTGGGGCTGCGGGTGGTATGTGCCAATGAGAGAGGAGGGCAAATCATGAACCGGGTCACAATAGGCCAGCGGGTGCAGCGCGTTTCAGCGTCGGTCAATCTGGAAAATCCGACGAACGAGATGGGCAAGAGCAACGTGTCAGCATGGGCCACTGTGGTATATGTACATCCAGCAGGAAGATTCCACATGGTGGAGTTTGACGGCGGCTTGAGAGAGAGCTTTGCCGGAGCGACGGAATGAGAGGGGCGATGAGATGGTTGTATTGACCGTGCTTTCAAACGCGCCCCTGGGCCAGGCCATAGGGATTAAGGAGGATCTGGCCATGCACCTGAGCCAGTGGGGCCGGGTTCAGGTGGTCCATGTGGGCCAGCAGGAGCGGGGCATCGACATCACCATAGAGATCGATGTGCCGGAGTTTGCGGCCCCGGCCATCAGGGAGGATGCGGTGCGCCATTTGCGGTACTGGGGGGACAGCCAGGTCTCCGCCGTCACGCAGAGCAGAGGAGCGGAACAAATCGCCCTTTAGGAAAGTTAAATATTTCTAAAAGTTCGGATCGGGCGCAAGCCCGATGCGGGCTTGTAATGGGTAGTAACAAGTGAGCCAAAAAAGAGAGGGCAAGGATGAAGCAGGAGAATTATATGCGGGAGCGGCGCACCCACTGCGGGCAGGAATACCAGGATGTAGAGGTGTTCCCCATGTCAGACCGGGAGCGCAAGCCCATCCGAGCCAGGAAGGAGGCCCTGTCCTCTCCGGCTCAAAAGGATTTGAACGACCGGAACAGCAAGCGGTATTTCCGCCAGCTGGTCAAGACCAATTTTGGAGCGGGGGATCTGGCGGTGGACCCCACCTTCGTCCAGGAGCCGGAGAGCTATGAGGAGGCCATGCGGCAGCTGCGCAATTACATCCGCCGCCTGCGCCGGGCCAGGGTCAAGGCGGGGCTGGAGCCGCTGAAATATGTGGCGGTTATCGAGCGGGGCGTGCGCTCCAAACGGCTGCACATCCACATGATCATCAACGGCGGCCTGCCGGAGGAGCAGGTCAAGGGCCTTTGGAAGCTGGGGCTGATCCGGACGGACGCGCTGCACCCGGAGTATTTCGAGGACGGATTGAACTGCAAGGCCGCCTATATGGCGGGGGACACCGAGGACAAGCGCCGCCACAGCGATCAGCGGCCCAAGGGCTGCCGCCGGTGGATCCAGTCCAACAACCTGGCCAAGCCCTGGCGGGGCCGACCCAATGACAGCCGCTACTCCCCCCGGCAGATGGAGAAACTGGCCAAGCTGCCGGAGGACTGCGAGGCGGTGCGAACCTTCTGGGCCAAGCAGTACCCCCAGTGGCATATTTACAGCATCGAAAAGCTGTTCAACCCGGAGACGGCGCGGACAAGCTGGTATCTTGAAATGCGCAGGAAGGAGATGGAGCAGTGGAAAAAGCGAACGAAACCACGGAGCAGCAGGCGGTGATGGACTGGGCGGCCTATGCCGTCAAGCGCTGGCCCGGCCAGCAGATGCGGGCCGACACGGCCCAATGGAAACAGCGGTGGGGGTTCCCCGCTGTGAAGGAGGACATATGAGAGTGCAACTTGAACCGATCTGCACCCTGGGAAAGGAGCATACCGGCATTTGCGGCTGGCCCAGGGAGTGCGCCCTTTGCGGCGGGGAGCAGGCCGAGCGGGACCGCCGGCGGGAGCTGCTGGCCAGGAACGGATTGACCCTGTGCGGGGACGGGCTGCGCAGGCTGAAAATTTAGGGGCAAGGGAGAAAACGCACGATGAGCAGGAAGAGATACCGTTGGTGGGGGTATGTGAAGGCGGTGCTGCGGATCTACCCGGAGCACTGTGGGGTGATACAGACCGGCGGCGCACTGCAGCGGGATGATCTGCGGGAGTATGAGGCCGTGCGGAAGGCCATCAATGCCAAGGAGCAGGACCGGGACGGGGCGGTGACGCTGGAGATCATCGAGATGGTGTACTTCAAGGGCAGCCACACGCTGCAAGGCGCGGCGGATGCGGTGGGGTACAGCTACGGCCACGCAAAGCGCATTCAGGAGGGGTTTCTCCTGCTGGTGGCCCGCAATTTGGGCTTGCGCGGGCAGTAAAGATGAGCCACAAGCGCCCAAATCCTGCGCTATAATAAAAATGCCGGGTTTGAGCGGGTGCAGTTTCTATTTGCTCTGACTCTTCTTCCTAACCTCCATATGCCCCGGGCGTAAAAGGGGCAGCGCGGCAGCGTCCCCAGTGCAATTCTGGTTGCCTCCATGCCGGTGTCCGAGACGGGAGGGCCCACTTATGCTCCCTTCTTCCGTCGGCGGCGCATGAGCCGCCCGCCGGAACCAAACAGGCCCCTCGATGGCGATTCATCGAGGGGCCTGTTCACAAATCGGTCAGGAAAAGTGCAGCTGCTGTTTCAGTGCGTCTTGCAGCAGTTGAGAAAAGTTGATGTTGCGCTCCAGCGCGGCGGCGTTGAGCCAGGCGGGCAGGGTGACGGTGCGGCTGACAGATTTGTTGACCTGCGCCATCCGCACAGAGGGCATATAGACATCAACCAGCACAGCTTTTTCATTGGGCTCTGTTTTAAGCTCAGATAATTGAGAGGGAGCGGGGATTTCTTCACCATCTTCCTCCAGACCGAACAGGACGCAGCCCAGCAATTCACGAGCGGAGAGCAGGGCGTTTGTGTCGGTTTCTCCGCTGGTGGCCACATCTAAGTCCGGAAATACGACTGCAATCTCCTGATCCGGCTCATAGGTGAAGACGGCGGGGTAAAAATAGCGGTCCACTTTTTTCACAGCAGGTTCCTCCTTTGGAGCGGTTGAGCTAAAAAGTCAGCCCTGATTGCCGTTCAATGCTTTTTAGTGTTTTTGGGGGGATGTCTTTGTCAGGATGTTTCACTTCACGGGTATCCCTCCTGACGCACACGATTATAACACATATAATTATATTTGCCAACAGGTGAAATACGCCCTTCAGAAGGAGGTGGAGCGGGATGAAGGTCGGCGCAAAGGAGTATTTACAGTCCTATCGCCGCCTGGAGCGGACGATTGAGCAAAAGCGCTGGGAGCTGGCCGCGCTGCAGCAGTCGGTTTCCGGCATCCGGGCGGCGGGATATGACAGCGTCCCGGTGCGCTCCAGCGGGGAGGGGCGACAGATGGAGGAGCGGGTGGTGCGCTGCATGGAGCTGTCGGACACATTGCAGGAGGAGATCGCCCGGGCCATGGAGCTGCGGGACTGCATTGTGCGGCAGATTCAGGGGATGGACAGCCCCGCCTTTTCGCAGATTTTGTATCAGCGGTATGTGGCGGGGGACAAGCTGGACAAAATCGCGCGGCAAATGCAGTATTCTTACACCTATGTGCGCCACCTCCACGGCTGGGCGCTGGCGGCGTTTCAGCGGCAGTATGAGCCGTGAGCGGGGAAATTGCCAATATATGTTCGCACATTTTAGCACATTTTTTTGTGGTATAATGCTATCATCGGAAGAACAGGAAAAATCCTGTGTCCTTTTTATTGCGGAAAAATGGGACAAGCCCTCGGAGGCTCCCAGGGCTTGTTTAACGCAAATGGTAAATTGGATTGTTACTGATTCTCCGCCATACCGGAGTCAATGTCGGCACGAATCAGAGATTTAATATATCCGGCTTTGCTGGGAACACTGGTCAACCGCTGGATAATATCCTGTTCGGTGGTTTCGACCAAACGAATGGTCAAAAGCCTGGTGTGGGCTTTGTGATAGCGGTCTTGCGGCGTTTCTTTTCTTTCGCTAATTTGTATCGCCTCCTCCAAATGCGGGGCCGGTTTCCCGGCCCCGCGGTGGTTATTGCTGGGAACCTGTGATATATGCATCAATCAGAGCTTCCAACTCGGCGGCGGTATAAGTCTTGTCCGGGTCTTGCTTAAAGATTCGGAGCAAGTCATACGCCATGGCTTTTTGTACGTCCTTGCGTTCGTTTTCAGTCGGCATTTACATCGCCCCCTTTCTGGTATTATTATATCATAGGTATATACCCACGTCAAGAAAAAATCGCAAAAATTTATTTTCCGTCAGTGGTTCGTCTGGCGGATTTTTTATGCCTGAAAGGCGGTGAGCCCATTGTGGCAAAAGGCAAATATCAAAAATGGCTGGAGCCGGAGGGCCTGTTGCTGCTGGAGGGCTGGGCCAGAGAGGGCCTGACGGATGAACAGATCGCCAGAAAGTGCGGCTGTAGCGTGCGCACGCTGTATGAGTGGCAGGAGAAGCATCCGCAGATTTCGCAGGCCTTAAAAAAAGGGAAAGAGGTCGTAGACTTTGAAGTAGAGAACGAATTGCTGAAGGCGGCCAGGAGCGGAAATGTGACCGCGCAGATTTTCTGGCTGAAGAACCGCCGCCCGGATAAGTGGAGAGAAAAGCCGGAGCGGGAGGCCTCGGCGGCCCAGCAGGCCGCCGCATCCAAGCTGTTTGAAGCCCTGGAGAAGGAGGAGCCATGACCCTGTCCACACTGTCGCCGAAGCAGCAGATGATTCTGAAATGGGCGTTTATGCCCTCCACACGGGACAAATACAAGGCCATCATCTGCGATGGAGCGGTTAGAAGCGGCAAAACCGTGTGTATGCTGGTGGCCTTTATCCTGTGGGCCATGCGGAATTACAACGGGCAGAATTTTGGCATCTGCGGCAAAACGGTGGCCAGCGCCGAGCGGAACATCGTCCGTCCGGCCTTGGATCAGGCGGATCTGGCGGCCTGTTACACCCTGTTTTACCGCCGGGCGGACCATATGCTGATCGTGCGGGGGCAGGAGCGGGAAAACCGGTTTTACATCTTCGGGGGAAAGGACGAGAGCAGCTACACGCTGATTCAGGGGATTACCCTGTGCGGGGTGCTGTTCGACGAGGTGGCGCTGATGCCCCGGTCCTTCGTGGAACAGGCCATTGCCAGAACCCTCAGTGAACCGGCGGCCAAGCTCTGGTTTAACTGCAACCCGGAGGGAAACCGGCACTGGTTCTACCTGGAGTGGGTCCAGCGGCCGGAGGACCACAGCGCGCTGCACCTGCACTTTCGGATGGAGGACAACCCAATCCTGACGCCGGAGGCCATCGCCGAGGCGGAGACCAACTATACAGGGGTGTTCCGGGACCGCTATATCCTGGGCCTGTGGGTGGCGGCGGAGGGGCGGGTTTACGATATGTTTGACCCGGAGAAGAACGTCTGCAAGACCCTGCCGGAGCTGGCCGAAGACCGCTATGTGTCGGTGGACTACGGCACCCAGAACCCCACGGTGTTTCTCCTGTGGGGGCGGGAGCGGGGCGGCGAGCGGTGGTTCTGCATCCGGGAGTATTACTATTCCGGCCGGGAAAAGCGCCGGCAGAAGACGGACAGCGAGTTTGCAGACGATCTGCAAGTGTGGCTGGGGGAGGAATCCCCCCGGGCTGTGGTGGTGGACCCGTCGGCGGCCAGCTTCATTGCCCAGCTGCGGCAGCGGGGCTGGGCGGTGCAGAAGGCGGACAACGACGTGCTGGACGGCATCCGGGAGGTCGCCCGCAGACTGGGCGCCGGGGAACTGGTGTTCCACTGCTCCTGTGAACGCACGCTGGATGAGATGCAGTCCTACGTCTGGGACGAGAAGGCCGGACAGCGGGGCGAGGACAAGCCGGTGAAGGTCAATGACCACGGGGCCGACGCGTGCCGGTACTTTGTCAGCACCATTTTGGGCCGCCAGGTGGTCAGCGCAAGGCGGCGGCCGCGGGGGGTTTAAGCGATGGGCGGAAGAGGCGCAAGCAGCGGTGTGAGCGTGAAGGGAAAGTCCTACGGAAGCGAGTATAGGACGCTGCTGAAATCAGGAAATATTAAATTCGTGCGGTACAATGACAGTGAATCCGCAAAAACGCCCATGGAAACCATGAGCAGAGGGCGGGTGTATGTGACAGTCAACAGCGAGGACAAACTTGTTGCGATCACCTATTACGACAACACAAATAAGAGAACAAAGCAGATTGACTTAAAAAAACCGCATCAAGGCGTTAGTCCACATACACATCATGGGTACGAGCATAACGAAAATGATAGTCAAAAAGGGTTTTCGAACCTCACGACCGATGAGAAGAAAATGGTTGAGCGAGTTCAAAAAATTTGGTATAATAGGCATAGTGAGTAGTAATGTAGGGGGAGCAAGCCTTGATGGAGGCTGCCCCGGTTCGAATCCGGGCGCTTGCTATGCCGTAAGGTGCAGAGATGTACCTTGCGGCATTTTTATTTGGGAGGTGTAAAATATGGGTGGAAGAGGCGTAAATGACCAACTTTGAAAACATGGACAAAGCCATTTTCCCCGGTGTGGGGCCTTACGGCATTCCGGCCATTGCGCCGGTGCAGGAATACCCACAAGGTGAGTTCATTCCGATGAACTACGCCATGACAGAGAAGGCGCCGGCCGACAAAATCATTCATTGCTTTGTGGATGACTACCAGTTTGCCCGGTTCTGGAACAGGCCAGACGATTACATTCAAAGGCTGTCCAAGTTCAAGGCCGTCTGCGCCCCGGATTTCAGCACTTACACTGATATGCCCGTGGCAATGCAGATTTACAACCACTACCGGAAACACTGGTGCGCTGCCTATTGGCAGCTCCACGGCCTGACCGTGTACCCAACCATCTCCTGGAGTACGCCGGAAAGCTACGCCTGGTGCTTCGATGGGGAACCGGTGGGCGGCATTGTGGCGGTGTCCAGCGTGGGGACGCAGGCAAACCGGGAGAGCAAACGCCTGTTCTTATTGGGCTATAAGGAAATGATGAGACGACTTGACCCGATATGGGTCATTTTTTATGGCCATGTGCCGGAGGAATGCGACTGGAATGTGATCAGGGTCCCGCCCCATTATGACAAAATCGCCGCGCGGCGCAGGAAGGTGAAGGCATGATTTTATACTTAGACAAAACAGAGGTTCCAGACCTGGAAAATATCCCGTCCAGCGTGCTGTGGTATCTCATCAACAAGGCGGAGGCCGCCAATGGGCGGTATCACCACCTGCACAATTACTATCTGGGCCACCATGACAACCTGAGCGGGAAGAGGGAGCCGGATGAGGTGCGGGTGGCGGTGAACTATGCCAAGTATGTGGTGGACATCGCCCAGGGGTACTATCTGGGGGAGCCGGTCAAGTACGACTGCAACAAAACCCACGAGGCCAGAAATGGCCCCGGGAGCGGCCCCAGGAGCGGCGAACCCGGAGCGGGTGAACCCGGCGGCCACCCGGAGGATAAAAACGGCCCTGTGAGAGGGGAACGGCCCCCAGAGCCGGGAGAACAGGTGAAGGGCGGCCAGAGCATCGACCTGACGCCGCTGCTGACCGCCTATGACAACCAGCAGATCTCCGAGGTGGACAGCCGCATTGGAAAGGGCATGGGCATTTACGGCGAGTGCCTGGAGGTGTGCTATGCCAGCTCCGAGGAGGAGCCGGAGCCGAGAAGCGCCTATATCAGCCCCATGGACGGTATTCTGGTGGAGGACTCCACCGTGGAGCACAACAAGCTGTTCGCCATCCTGTGGGAGAAGCGGGAGCGCAGCACGGAGGAAAAGTACTACCATGTCACGGTGTACACCGACCGGACGGCGCGAAGCTATGAGGCATCTTGCAAGAAATCCGCCATTTTTCATCCGGTGGGAGAGCCGGAGCCCCACTATTTCGGCGCCGTGCCGGTGATCGCCTATGAGAACAACGATGAGCGCCAGGGGGATTTTGAGCAGATCATCCCCCTGATCGACGCCTATGACAACCTGATGAGCAACCGGTTCACAGACAAGCAGAAGTTTGTGGACGCCCTGCTGGTGTTCTTCGGTATGAGCCTGCGGGAGGGGGACGAGGAGCAAATGCTCCGGGATAAGTTCATCGACGGGGCGCCGCTGGACGCGAAGGTGGAGTATATCCAAAAGACCTTTGACGAGTCCAGCGTGCAGGTGCTGGCGGATGCCGCAGTCCGGGAGATGCACAAGATGACCCTGACCGTGGATATGTCCGATGAGAACTTTGCGGGGAACAGCTCCGGCCAGGCCCTGAAGCTGAAGCTGCTGACCATGAATCTGCTGGTGAACAACAAAATCCGCCGGATGGAGCGGGGCCTGAAGGAGCGGCTGGAGCTTTATAACCGGTGGCTGACACTGAAAGGGGCCATGCGGGAGACGCCCGTGACCGATATCGACGTGGTATTCACCATCTCCACCCCCATCAATGAGGCAGAGGTGGTGCAGCTGGTCACCAGCTTACAGGGCATTGTAGACGACCAGACGCTGCTCTCTCAACTGTGGTTCATCCGGGACCCGGCAGAGGCGGTGCGGAACATCCGGCAGCAGAAACAGGAGAATATGCAAGCCTTCCAGCAAAACGCCGGTATTCCGGCCCAGACGGAGGAGGCCGACGCGGAGGAGAAGGTCCAAAAGACGCTGGCCGAGCGGGAGGATGAATGAGCAGCCGGGACTACTGGAAGCGGCGCTCCTTGCAGCTGGAGCAGTTGATCTACAGCAGGGCCAATGAGACGGTGGCCCGGATCTCCCGCCTGTATGACCAGGCCCAACGGGAGATGGTGGAGCAGATCGAAGGGGTGTTCAACACCTTTTCCCGCAAGGGGGCGCTGACCCAGGCCCAGGCCATGTCCCTGCTGTCTGTGAAGGAGACCGAGGAGGCCCGGACAGAGCTGCTGGAGCAGTATCAAACGGCGACAGGGGACGTGAAGCAGGACCTCTGGGCCA
Source organism: Oscillospiraceae bacterium (assembly GCA_021205585.1). Taxonomy (GTDB): domain Bacteria; phylum Bacillota; class Clostridia; order Oscillospirales; family Oscillospiraceae; genus JAJPXI01. The sequence continues at coordinate 20,808 of JAJPXI010000198.1, read as the reverse complement.
GACTGGCGGCCCCGGCCTACGCAAACCGCATTTCCCGCCTCCAGGCCCTGCGGGACCGGCTGTATGCCCAGGCCCGCATGGTGGGGCTGGAGGAGGTCAGCCTGGTGCGGGACCGGCTGGAGGATGCGCTGTGCCAGTCCTACTACCGCACGGTGTACGACACCCAGCGGGAGGCAGGGGCGTATTATGACTTCAATCTGCTCTCAGACAACCAGATCAAGGCGGCTCTGGCCGCCAACTGGAGCGGGAAGAACTGGTCAGAGCGGATATGGGACAACAACCAGGCCTTTGCCAACGCGGTGCAAGACACTGTGACCCTGGGGCTGATGACCGGGCAGCGGTATGATGAGATTCGGGACAACCTGCTGTACACCATCGGCATGGACAGCACCGCAGGCGCCCGATACCGGGCGGCCCGGCTGGTGCGGACCGAGTGCAACTATATTGCCAATCAGGGGCACCTGATGGGATACCGGGCGGCGGGACTGGAGCAGTATATCTTCCTGGCCACCCTGGATCTGCGGACCAGTGAAATCTGCCGCTCTCTGGACGGGCGGCGCTTTGACCTGGCGCAGGCCCAGGCGGGGACCAACCTGCCGCCCATGCACCCCAACTGCCGATCCACCACCATACCCGCAGACGCGGCCCAGCTGCTGTCGAAGATCAAACGGGCCGCCCGGAACCCGGTGACGGGGAAGACCGTGCAGGTGCCGGGGGATATGACCTACCGGGAGTGGTATGAGCAGTATGTGAGCGGGGACGAGCGGGCGCTGGCCAATGAGAAGCGGATTCAACAGGGCAAGGGGGTTGAAAAGAGGCCAGAAAGTGATAAAATAGGAGCAAAGGCAGAAAGAGATATTGCAAACCAAAAGACCTCATCATTGCGCCGAGCCATTCGAAAGTACGAAAAACAAATTGAAGAACATCAAGATAAAATTGACAACCCGGAGAAACATTATCCGGAGTGGTCGACTTTTGATAGTCGATACCAAGACGGATTGAAACGTCATTGGGGAAAAGAAATCCAGAATTTCAAAAAGAACATCCAGAATCGGCGGGACGAATTGAGAAGGAGGAGCGAAGACGATGAAAAACCTGACTGAATCAGAGCTTGAATTTATTATTTTGAGGCTGGTCGAGCGTGCCAATGAAGCCTACGCAGAGAGTGATCAAGACAAAACGGACATATTCAAACAGGGGCGACGCTTGGCCTATTATGAGATGCTGGACATCTTGAGAAGTGAGCTTGATGCCCATGACGCCGATTTGGAGCGGTTTGGGTTGTCTGAGAAAATCCGAATTTAAGCCTATGATAGTAAAATAGCAGAATAAACCGCCAAGGGAGACCGAGGCGGTTTTGTTATGCCCAAGTCCACAAGGAGGAACCGCCATGATTAACCTGTATATCAAGCTGAAAATCGGCGCTTTGTGCCTTGGACTTGTGCTGGCGGCTGTCGGCATAATCCGGCTTTTGTGGGAGCGGCGCTGACCACCATCTACAGACCATAGTGACAGCACGACGCAAGCCGTGCTTTTCTTATGCCCAAATTGCCAACCGTTTGGCAATTTCAATTTAACACGATGATTGAAGCGCCGAAAGGTGCTTTTTTCATACCCAAACCACGACACTGCGAGGGCTTGAACTCGCAGGACGGGAAAGGAGCTATTATACATGGACGAGGAAACCAAGGACCAGACCACGCAGCAGCAGGAGGACCAGCAGACCGGGGAGGGCGAACAGAACTCCGCCGGGAGGGGGATGACCTTTGACGAGTGGCTGGACAGCGATCCGGCCCTCCGCTCTGAGTTTGACCGGCGGAACACCAAAGCGGTGCAGACCGCCCGGTCCAAATGGGAGCAGGAGCAGGCGGACAACCAGGACGAGGCAAAGAAGCTGGAGCGGATGACCGCCGCCCAGCGGGAGAAGTACCAGCTGGAGAAGGACCGGCAGACCCTGGAGCAGGAGCGGGCCAGCTTCCAGCGCCAGCAGCTTCAGGTCCAGACCGGGGCGCAGCTGCAGGGGATGGGCTATGACGCCGCCTTTGCCGCCTACCTGACCGGGAAGGACGCCGAGAGCACCAGCGCCAACCTGACGGCCTTTGACGGCCTGATGCGGCAGTACAAGGCCAATGTGGTCAACACACAAATGCGGGGCGGCACGCCGCCCCAGGAGCCGAAAAAACAAGACGCCTCTGACCCGTTTCTCATGGGCTTCGAAGAGGCGAAGAAAGGATGATTTAAATGGCTGTGAATTACGCAAGCAAGTATTCCGAAAAGATCGACGAGCGGTTTACCCTGGGCAGCCTGACCGGCGGCGCGGTTAACCAGGATTATGACTGGATCGGCGTGGAGACCGTCAATGTCTATTCCGTGCCCACCGTCGCCATGAACGACTATTCCACCACCGGCACCAACCGGTACGGCGATCCCACGGAGCTGGGCAACAATGTGCAGGAGCTGAAGGTGTCCCAGGATCGTTCCTTCACCTTCACCATCGACAAGAAGAGCCGGGATGATACCCAGATGACCATGGAGGCGGGCAAGGCCCTCCAGCGGCAGATCGATGAGGTGATCATCCCCGAAGTCGATACCTACCGGCTCAATGTGATCTGCGCCGGCGCAGGCAGCACGGTGGAGGGGGATGTGGACAGCACCAACGCCTATGAGGCGTTTTTGAACGCCCAGGAGAAGCTGGACGAGGCGGCGGCCCCGCAGGGCGGCCGGATCTGTTACTGCACCAGCGCTTATTACAAGTGCATCAAGCTGGATGAGGCGTTCACCAAGATGGGCGACCTGGCAACCAACATCTCCATCCACGGCCAGGTGGGCGAGATCGACGGGGTTCCGGTGGTCAAGGTGCCCTCCAGCTACCTGCCCAGCAACGCCAACTTCGTCATCACCAACCCCGCCTGTACGCCTGCGCCCAGCAAGCTGACCGAGTACACCATCCATGAGAACCCTCCGGGGATCTCCGGCTGGCTGGTAGAGGGCCGGGTCCGCTACGACGCGTTTGTGCTGGACAACAAGGCGTCCGCCATCTGCGTCCATGTGGCCGCTACGGCCTGAGGAGGTGCGCAGTAATGTACATTTGTTCGAAGGGGGATAAAACCTTCAAAATCAGCCCGGTGCAAAAGGCCGTGTATGAGCGGGCGGGGTACACAATCACGGAGGAGACCGCCGCAGAGACCGCAGCCAAGGCAAAAACCAAGACCAAGACCAAGGCCGCAGTGGAGACGGCGGCAGAATAAGCGGGAAGGGGTGCAGGCAATGACGCAGGCTGAACAATTGAGCAGGCTGGAGCTGATACTCGGTATCTCAGAGGAGGATGCGAATACCGATTTGCTGACGACATATCTGGAGGACGCGTCTGACGAGATGCGGCTTTATCTGGCCTGGACGGAAAGCGAGTGGGAGGAGCTGCCCGACGCCCTGGCACGGAAAATCGTGCAGCTGGCGGCGATTTTTTACCGGCAGGAGACGGCGGAGGCCCAGGCCTCCGGGCTATCCAAGCTGACCACCACGGAGGAAAAGCTCAGCCAGACCGCGGAATACCGCGCCCCGGAGGACTGGTCCGCCCAGCAGGCCAAGCTGCTGAACAGTCTGGCCCGGTACAGGAGGGTTGGTGTCCGCAATGCTGCAGTATCCGAGACCTGAGAGCTGGGGAAAGGCGTGGAGCCTGCACCGCCGCCAGGCCGGCACAGACAGCTATGGGGACCCAACGGCCATCTACGATATGGACACGCCGGATTACTCCGCCCAGGCGGGGGAGTCCGGCGCTGTGGCCTGGCAGACGGCGGACGACGGCGCGCAGCTGTCTGAGCCGGGGGAAAATGCCCTTGGGTCGGCCACTGGACGCCTGTTCGATTCCAGCGTTGAGGTGGATGCGTTTGACCGGGTCGTCTTTGACGGAGCGGTGTGGGAGGTCCAGTCCGTAGAGATATGGCCGTCCTTCCGGACACTGAATGTGAGGAAAATCGCATGGCCGTAGAGATGAAGGGGTTTGACGATCTGCTGAAAACCCTCCAGGAGTCCCCCAGCGCCCTCCACCGCCAGGTGGTCCTGACCGTACAAAAAGAGGCGGAAAAGCTGGCGGGCCTGGCCCGGGCGGGCTGCCCGGTGGACACCGGCCAGACCCGCAACTCCATTCAGGCCTATGTGGAGGTCCACGGGGAGGAGATTGAGGGCGGAGCACGCTCCAGCGACCCTGTGGCCGTGTATCTGGAGATGGGCACAGGGCCGAAAGGGCAGGCCAGCGAACACCCCATGGCCGGAGAGCTGGGCGTGACCTACAGCCCCGACGGCTGGCGCTACCAGAGCGAAAAGGTGGCCGCCATGCGCGGGGAGGAGTATATCCCCGGCGAGACGGGGGGCTGGGTGTACACCGAGGGCCAGAGCGCCAAGGCGTTTCTGTACAACGCTATGGTTGCCATGGAGGATGAACTGACCGCCGCCTTCGGAGCTGCCGCAGAGGAGGCGCTGCAATGACCGCGGAGTGGACAGAAATGATGCAGGCGACGCCGGAAATCCGGGCGCTGCTGGAGGGCCTGGAAACCGACGCAGAATACCGCGTCACAGCAAAATGGCCCAGGGAGCGGGTGACGGAAAACCTGATCACAGTGACAGAAATCACTAATATGCAGACCGCCGTTTCCGTTGTGGATTCCCTGGCCTGGCAGATTGACCTTTGGAGCGGGGAGCCGGATGTAATCCGGGAGCTTGCGCCCCTGGTCAACGCCGCGCTGTGCGGGCTGGGCCTGCGGCGGGATTATTCCGGGCCAGAAGAGTATGTATCCGGCCCGTACGGATACTACCGAAAGACCTTCCGCTTTGGGCGAAAGGTAGACAAGCGCACGATGCGCTTAATAGATTAACACGAAAGGATGATATAAAATGGCACAACAGGGCCTTGCTACTATCGGTCTGGACGTGGCTGTGAACAGCGTGTCCATGAATTATGTAACCGACATTGGCGACATCGGAGGCACCCCCTCTGAGCTGGACGCCACCTGCATGAAGGACACGATGAAGAAGTCCGTTCCCGGCGTGCAGGATACCAAGGCATTTGAGGTCTCCTTCCTGTATGACGATTCCGACACCGCCAGCGATTACCGCGTGCTGAAGGCGCTGCAGGAGGCGGGTTCGATTGTCCCCATCGCCGTCACTTTCCCCGACGGCGCTGTGTTTGCGTCCACCGGCTATGTGTCCGTCATGATCAACGGCGCAAAGGTTGATGAGCTGATTTCCGCGAAACTGACCATTAACCTTCAGTCCGAGTGGGTCGTGACGAATCCGGCGACGACTTAACCCCGGAGGTGAATTATGGCTAAAAAGTCCATTCAACTGACCTTAGACGGCAAGCCGTACAAGCTGCGGCTGACGATGCGCGCTATGCGCGCCCTCCGGGAGCAGTTTAACGAGGAGCCCATGTCCGTAGTCATGTCCGCCGTATCTGATGTGGACCGGCTGTGCGCAGTCCTCTCCCAGGCGCTTGACTGGGAAGGCAGCGGCAACGATGTAACCGACGGGGAAACCTTCTACGATATTCTTGTAGACGGGGGCTACGGCGGGCAAACAAAGCAGACGGAGCTGATGCTGGATCTGGCGGTTTACGCCGGGCTGCTGGACACAGACCAGGCCCCGAAGGTCAAGGCGCAGATCAAGCGTGAAATCGACAAGGCGTATGACCGGCTGGACGAGAACATGGCCGCCGCTGAAGGCGGTGGAGAAAACCCTACACAGAGCGCCTGAGTATTTGGGACAGGGAAGCGCCCAGGCTCCTGCAATTAGCGTACATTGCAGGGGTCTCCCCCCTGGAGGCGGAGGACTGGACCTGGGGAGAGCTTCTTGACATGGCATCGGCGGGCCAGGAACGGCGGCGGCAAACGCTGCAAGACCTGGCCCGCACGGCTTATAATCAGGCGTTTTTAACAGGCCAAATCCTCGACGGGAAGAAGGCAGAGCTGTGGGAGGCTTTCCCCGGCGTCTGGACGGATGATGAGGTGAAGGAAATGCGGCTCGCGCGCTACAAACTTATCATGCAGCGTCACGCAGGAGGTGAGAAGAAATGAGCGACAGTGCATCCGTGAAGGAAGTCAGGGTAAAATTCACGGCCAGCATGGCGGAGTATAACAAAGCCATAAAAGAGGCGCAAAGCGCCACGGACCAAGTCCGCAAAAAGATAGAAGAAATTAGCAGTTCCCTGGAGAAATCCACAAGAGTCCCTGCGAAGCAGATGGCCAAGCTGCAGCGGGAACTGAAAAGCGCAGGTACAGCAATGGATTCTGTTGACCGGCGCATGAGGACGCTGATCGCCTCTCAGCGGCAGCTGGAGCGGTCCATAGAAACCGAGACCCAGAGCCTGGCCCGATCCCGCGACGCTTACAAGCAGTTACAGCAGCAGATTAACCAAACGACTCAGGTATATGCACAAATCAAGGAAGCAACCGCGGGAATAGATTTATCTACTCCCCTTGAAGAACAATATAACAGCGTGATGGAGACGCTGGACAAATACACCGATGAAATCAGCCAGTTAGAAAAACGAATAACCGCAGCCCAGGGCAAACGCCTCTCTATAAACATGGAGGACGGGACGATTTACACACTGGACGAAGCCAAGGAACGGCTGCGGCAGCTTACATTTGTGGCGAATGAGGCCGATGTCAAAGCCCGGAGGCTTCGGGACGCGATGAAACAGATCGGGACGGACAACCTGGGCAGCGCATCCGAAGCAGGGTTAAAGGGGCTCCAGACTGAAATCGAACGGCTCCAGGCCGAGTTGGCTGCTCTTGGGGCGCAATCTGCAACGACGGCAAACAAACTGGTGACAGACGGGGAACGGCTCCAAGGCGTAAATGCTGAAATGAAGGAGCTCCGGGAGAAGACGGCGCGAGTGTCACAAAGTTTAGACAATATTCGGAAAGCCGGGACGAACGGGGCCAGCCGCGTGGCTCAGGCGTTCAGAACGATGTCAACAGCTATCTCAACGGCGATGAACGGTCTGAAATCGGTTGCGGCCAAGGTTTCGTCCGGGTTCGGCACAATGGCCGGGAAATTGATGTCCCTGTCCCCAGGAATCGCAATTTTGAAAGGCGTCGCAAGCCGACTGACCGGAGTTCGCAAAGAATCAGCATCGACGGCAAGCGGGCTGAGTTCCATAGTGAAACAGATCCGCAATATCCAGGTTGTTTCCCTCGGCCTAAACATCGTCAAGGGTTTATTCGGGCAACTTCGCACTGTTATAAGCACTTACACATCTGAAAATGAGGCAGCGGCGGAGGCCGTGAGCAGTCTGCGCAGCGCCTTTGCAAATGCGCTGGCCCCAGCGATCAATGTGGTCATCAACCTTTTGCAGACGCTTTTGCCCTATATCCAGAGGATCTCCGACGCCTTTGCGCAGCTGGTGACCAACCTGTTCGGCAGCGGGTGGATCACCTTGGCATCGGGGGCGTCCTCGGCGGCGGAGGCCGTGTCCGACCTGGCCGACGCCCAGGGGGATCTGGAGGGCTTTGACGAGATCAATAAGCTCTCGGACGACAGCTCCAGCAGCGATTCAGGTAGCGGGTCCTCCGGCGCCTCCACATCGGATCTGGCCCTGCCGGGCTGGCTGACGGGGCTTCAATCCGCCCTGTCCGGAATGTTCGATGTGCTTCAGGACGCATGGGCCCAGAGCGGCGAAGGGGTTATTTCTGCGGCCACAGCGGCGTTCAACGCGCTGAAAACACTGGCTTTGGACATCGGAACCACGTTCTACAATGTATTCACCACCGGCTACGGCTTCGATTGGGCCACCAGCGGTCTCGCCCTGCTGCAATCCATGCTGGGGGTGGTGGAATCCATAGCCGAGGCGTTTGACGCGGCCTGGACCAGCGGACGCGGAACCCAGGTGGTGTCCGCCATCTTCACAAGCCTGACGAACATCAACAATCTGCTTGCCTCCATCGGCGAATCCTTCAGCGCGGCCTGGAGCAGCGGAACCGGCGTCAGCATCTGCGAGCATCTTCTGGACATCATCACCGGCATCAACAATGTGGTCGACAACCTGGCCGGGAGCATCCAAAAGGCATGGGATACGGCGGGAATTGGGGAATCGGTCTGGAGCGGGATTCTCTCCATTGTGGATACAATCGCCGGATTCTATGATGAGATTGTCACCGCCACCGCCCAGTGGGCAGCCAATGTGAATTTTGCCCCCGCGCTGCAGGCCATCAGCGGGGCGCTGGAGTCCATCAACACCTTTGCAAATCTGGTCAAAGACGCCCTGAGCTGGGTCTATGACAATGTGCTGCTGCCCCTGGCCAGCTGGACGATTGAGGCCGGCGTGCCCGCCGCGCTGGACGCCATTGGTGGGGCGCTGGATCTGATCTCGGCCGTGGGCGCAAAGGCGGGGGAGTACCTGGGGTACATCTGGGACAACTTCCTGGCGCCTGTGGCGGGTTTTGTCGGTGACGCAGTGAGCGGGCTGCTGACAACACTGGGCAACGTCCTGAGCGACATTGCAAGCAACGAAACCGCTGTTACCATTCTTTCGGCGGTTGCGACGGCCATTCTGGCAATCGTGGCTGCCGTGACGGCCTGGAACGTTGTGCAAGCGATTCTGAATGCGCTGATGCTTGTATTCAACAGCACAACAGCCATTATCACGGTTGTCATTTTGGCCGTCATCGCGGCCATTGTGCTGCTGGTTACATACTGGGATGAAATTGTGGGCTTTTTCTCCGGCGTGTGGGAGGCCATCGTTGGCTTCTTCTCCGGTATTGGAGAGTGGTTCGGAGAGAAGTTTACCGAGGCCAAGGACGCCATTCTGGGCGCATGGGACACGGTTACAGGCTTCTTCTCCGACGTCTGGGATGGAATCACAGGCTTCTTTTCCGACGTGGGCACCTGGTTCGGGGAGAAGTTCACCGAGGCCAAGGACAACGCTCAGACGGCCTGGGAGAACACAACGAGCTTCTTCTCCGACATTTGGGACGGCATCAGCGGCGTCTTTTCTGACGTAGGCTCCTGGTTCGGGGAGAAGTTCACTGAGGCCAAGGACAACGCTCATACGGCCTGGGAGAACACAACGGGCTTCTTTTCCGGCGTGTGGGACGGTATCAGCGGAGCCTTTTCCAGTGCGGGATCGTGGTTTAGCGAGAAATTCACCGAAGCCAAAGACAACGCGCAGGACGCATGGAGCGGGACCGCCAGTTTCTTTTCCGACGCATGGGAAAATATCAAGGGTGCTTTTTCCTCTGTGGCGGACTGGCTTGGGGATACCTTTGCGGACGCATGGGAAACCGTCAAGGAGGTGTTTTCCAGCGGCGGCGAGGTGTTTTCCGGCATCAAGGACGGAATTTTGTCTGGGCTCGGAACCGTGGTCAACAAACTGATTCAGGGCATTAACAAGGTGATAGCGGTGCCGTTTAATGGGATTAACACAGCACTGACCAAGATTAGAGATATTTCCATCTTGGGAATATCCCCGTTTTCTTGGATTTCAACCATCTCCGTTCCCCAAATTCCAGAATTGGACCTGCCGAAGCTTGCCAGCGGTGCAGTCATCCCGGCGGACGCACCATTCGCTGCGATTTTGGGCGACCAGGCCAATGGGCGAAACCTGGAGCTGCCGGAATCCCTGCTGCGCCAGGTGGTTCGGGAGGAATCCGGCAATGATAAACCGCGAACCATTATCGTCCAGCTTTTGCTGGACGGGAAAATCATTGGGAAGACATCTGTGGACTATATCAACGGGCAGTACAGCCAGGGGCTGAACCCGCTGAACATCTGAGAGGTGATAAAATGTCGTTGACCATCAATTCAGTCGCCATGCCGGAGCCCAAGCAGGGCGGCGTGGTAACCACGCGGGAAAAGGTCTGGTCCGCCGACACAGGCCGTCTGACTGACGGAGATATGTACGGCACCCTGGTAGCGATTAAAACAAAAGTGGCTATCTCCTGGCCGCCGCTGACCTGGGCGCAGGTGAAACTCATCGAGGCCGCGGTCAGCGACATTGACACGCCATGGAGCACCATGACTTACACGGATATGACCGGCGAGGAGAAGACGCTGACCGTCTATTTTGGAACCCCGACATACACCTCATATTCCTGGGCCGATGGGATTCAGTATGTTACCGACTGTTCTGTGGATGGGATTGAAAAATGAGAAGCTTGGGAACGGATTTTACCGACAGCGACCTGCGCTATTACGCCAGGATTGTTTATTTTAACGGCGAGTTAGATTCCGGCGACATTCAATCGTTGGAGATTAACCAGCTTGCTGTCGGCTCTACCAGCGCGATCACGCTTGGAGGAACACCGGCGGCCACGCTGACGGCGACCATCGTGAATGGCGTGAGCCTGAAAAATCAGACGGTCCAGGTCTATATCAGCCGCGGGGATTCTGACGAAATATCGCTGGGAGTGTTCACAATCGTCGAATCCGAGGCCGGGGACGAGTTCACGAAAATCACCGGGTATGACGCCATGTATGCTTCCCTTGAATGGGAATACACGCCCACCGATGGAGTGAGCACAGCAACAGGAGTGCTTGAAGACGTGTGCAGTCAGGTCGGTCTTGACCTTGTTCTTCCCACCGTGACGGACGTAAGCGTGGAGACCGCCGACGGGTACACCTGCCGGGAAATAATCGGGTACATGGCGGCGCTGCTTGGCTGCAACGCACGGATAAACGATGATGGAGCCCTGGAACTCGGCTGGTTTGCAGATTCCGAGGTCGAGCTGGGCCCATCGTCCACCTACTCCGGCGGGGTATCCATCGACACGGAGGATTGGACGCTGGGCGTGATAAATTGCACGGCCACGGAATCCACCACAGACGATGACGGAGAGACCACATCCGAGAGCGTAACGCTCACAAGCGGGGACGGATCTACGGGCATAGCGCTGGAAAACCCATGGATGACGCAGACCCTCCTGGACTCCATTTTTGACGAGATCGGCGGGCTCACGTTCCGGGGCGGAACAGTATCGCTTATAGGCGATTTGCGGCTGGAGCCGAACGACATTGTGACCATTACGGACGCATCTGGGGCCAGCTATGCCTTCCCGATTATGAACATAACCCACAGCTACGACGGCGGACTGAAGACGACGATTGCCGCCTATGTAGACAGCGAAACAGAGAGCGCAGGCAGCGTGACGGGGCCGATTACGAAATCTATCGAGAAAGTGATTTCCGACATTGGCGTGTTCTCCACGTTGCAGGCTGAGAACTTCAAGGCGACATATGCGGAGATCTCGACCTTAAACGCCAACGTCGCCAATATTACCACCCTCCTCTCCGGCAGTATCGGTACAGGCACGCTGCAAGCCATCCATCTGAGCTCTGACAACGTAGTCATCGACGACGCAGTGATTACTTCCGCCATGATTGTCAGCCTGACGGCCTCCAAAATCACCTCCGGCACCATCTATACAAGCCAGGTGACCATCCAGACGGCGGAGGACGACAAGAGCCTGGTGATTGCTGACGGCACCATCCAGATCAGTGACGGCACGTATGTCCGGGTGCAGATTGGCGAAGACGCCAGCGGGGACTACAATCTCTATCTGTGGAACGCCAGCGGCAGCCTGATCTGGAACGCCCAGGGCCTGACCGCCGAAGGATTGGGCGGCAACGGGGCCATCATCAAAGACCTGAACGTGGCCGATGACGCGGCCATTTCCGGCACAAAGCTGGACATCCAGAGCGTGGCATCTGAGCTGAGCGAAGACGGCACCCTGACGGTAAATGCCGCTAATGTTGTGATAAACGAATCCACACTGGACGTTGCTTACACGACTGTCATATCTACGCTGGACGACGCCATCATGGATGTTGTGAATTATTACGCGCTTGGCGAATCGGATACGGAGCCGCCCTGCGATCCGGGAGAGGAGATCACCGTTGGGATTTGCGATGAGGCCGTTTGCGACGAGGCCGTCTGTGATGAGACTAGCTGCTGGACAACGACCCTGTTGGCGGCGGATGAGGGCCAATACCTGTGGATGGCCCAGAAGCTTACGGTTACAGACGGTGACATCAGCTGGACGAAGCCGGTCTGTCTGACCGACGGCTATGTGCGCGATACGACCTCCACGCTGACGACGAGCCTGACCGTTATCCAAGGCCAGATTGAAGCAAAGGTCTGGCAGACGGATATTGATACGGCCGTCAACGCGCTGGGCGAGGAGATTGACACCATCCATGACCAATACAGCTCCGTCACACAGAACGTCGATTCGATCGTCTCCACGGTCGGAGAGATACAGACTACAATGGGCGGCCTGGGGGACAACATCACGGCGGTTTCCTCCGAAATCACACAGCTGGCCGACAGCATATCCTTGTCCGTCACCAGGAACACAGACGGCACGGCGAGCATCAAGCTGTCGGTGGGCGACGAGGATGCAGGCGACACGATTACGGCGGTCACACAGGCGCGGAAGGCGTTCGCCAACGACACCAGCGCCATCACCATTTCCGCCGGGACGGTGCTGTTTGCCAGCAATACGCTGCTTGTAGACAGCGACAACTTTACCTTGGATTCGAGCGGCAACGCGTCCATTGCCGGAGAGATTACCGCCACGAGCGGCACCAT